>CAXMNO010000385.1:0-11693 GCA_964194655.1 uncultured Acidimicrobiia bacterium | reverse complement strand
ATCCAATAAGCGCAGGCGAGGCAAAATTAAACTGTGTGACAAAAAGGCCGCCTGCTAGACCCGCGATCGCGGCCCCCAAAGTGAAAACCCAGACCTTATAGGAAGCTGCATCGAAACCGAGGTAAACGGCCCGGTCTTCGTTTTCGCGAAGCGCACGCAACACCAGCCCAAAGCGCGTGGCCAAAAGACCTTGAACAAAGAGATAGACGAAGAAAGCAGCGCCTAGGCCAATATAGTAAAGCGGGATGCCATCCCATATCTCCGCCACCTCCTCTCCCCAAGCGAAGCGAAGTGGTGGGACATTCATTAAGCCGTTCATACCGCCGATATAGTCCCAGTTAACCGCAAGCCTCTCAGCGACGACCCCAACAGCCAGTGTGACGACGCCAAGATAAGCACCACGCAGCCCCTTACCGTGGAAGAGGAAACGCCCGAGCAGATTCGCAAAAAGGGCTGGGACGAGAACTGCCATCGCTAAGCCAAAAAAGCTCCCCCCCTCGCCATCCTGGCCAGGCCACATGCCAAGTGTGGTCAAGCTCATTGCATAGGCACCCAGCCCAAAGAACACCGCTTGCCCAAAGCAAAGCAACCCCGCTTGGCCCCAGATAAACCCGAGGCTCATCGCCAAAATGCCATAGCAGAAAAAGATCGCGAGTTGCCCTGCCTGCCAATCGCTCAAAATCAGCGGCAGCAAAGCCAATACGAGCCAGAGAGCAGGCTCAACAAATCGAAAAACCGTGCGGGGAGATGAAAAGCTACCGATCACCGCGACCCCCCCTACGCCAAGCATCGGCCAAGCCATTGGGGAAAAGCCGGATCACGATAATCGCCATTGTGAAGACCACAATTTGCGCGACCACCGGCGACCAAATAGTGGCGGCTAAGCTATCGGTCCCGCCGATAACGCCTGCACCCACCAACGCCCCCATCACCTGGCCAGCCCCGCCAACCAGAACGGCGAGGAAGGCTGGAACCAAGAAGCCCAACCCCATTTGAGGATCGACGCTCATAATCGGTGCCATGACAGCACCAGCCAGGCCAGCCAAAGCAGCGCCATAGGCAAAGACCATGCGGTCCAAGCGCGCTGTTTCGATCCCCATTACGGAGGCCATCGCCCGATCTGCGGTCGCAGCGCGCGCCTTCAATCCGATATCCGTGCGGTAGAGAAGCCAGAAGGTCAAAGCAACAGCACTAACTGATACCAGCATGATGAAGAGACGATAGAAAGGATAGCTCGTCCCAAGGAGAGAGAATGTTTCCGCAATCGGCAAGCCGACCTGCTGAGACGCAGGACCGAAGATCAAGATCACGACTTGCTTGATGACCAGCGAGATGCCCCAGGTCGCAAGAATCGTATCGAGAAAACGGTGATAAAGAAAACGAATGACCAAGAATTCGACCAGCAACCCGACGCCTGCGACAAAAAGTGGGGCGACTAAAAGACCAAGCCAAAATCCACCCCCCAGTGACTGAACCGTGACGACACTATAAGCACCCAGCAAAAAGAACTCTCCATGGGCCATGTTAATGACGCGCATGAGGCCGAATACAATCACCAAACCCAGGGCGACGAGAACGATCGCTAGGATGTAATTCAGCGTATCTAACGAGAAAATCAGAAGTTCCTGCATTGCCTCTCAAATGCCCACTAGAGCACGTTTAATAATTTCCGAATCATTAAACGTGCTCTAAACCATTGTTGTCGCGCGCTTTGCGAGCGCAAAACCGCACACACTTTTGCTGAAAGCGCTCTAGAGTGCCAGATGCTTTTCAAGCGTCCCCGGGTGCCGCGTCTCTTCACGACCGTAGCGCGCGACGATCCTGCCTTTTTCCAAAACGAGCGAGGATGTCACGGCGCGCCGCAGTAATTCGACGTTTTGCTCAACGAGTATGATTCCAATGCGCCCTTCAGCCGCGATTGAGAGCAAACTCTCCGCCAAGGCCAAGATCAAGGACGGCTGTATGCCTTCAGACGGTTCATCCAACAGCAAATAGTGCGGCCCACCGGCGAGTGCGCGTGCCAAGGCCACTTGCTGCTGCTGTCCACCAGATAGGGTGCCGGCAAGACTGTCAGCGCGTTCACCCACAATGGAAAAGCGGGAAAGCAAGGCATCAAAATCGGGTGCAGCCCGATCGCGCGCGCCCAATTGCGCCAATCGAATATTCTCGCGCACCGTAAGATCGGCGAAAAGCCCGCGTCCTTGCGGAACATAACCAAGGCCAGCCCTTGCGATCTGTGCGGTGGAGAGGTGAGTAAGCTCTTTATCGTTCATCTGAACACGGCCCGAACTTGGCCGCACCAAGCCCATGACCGACTTTAGAAGCGTCGACTTTCCCATGCCATTGCGACCAACAACACCAAGGATCTCGCCCTTTTCCAGCGCAAGATCGACGCCTTGCAGAACCTGCCCACTCTCATAACCCGCATGGATGCCCTCTACCTTCAGCACGGGCGCGCGCCCTCCTCAAGCGGACCGAGGTAGGCTTCGCGGACATGGCTGTCCTCGCTAACGGTTTCATAGGCACCCGTTGCGATGAAACGACCGCGCACCATCACGGAGACTTTTGCGCCAAGTGCCTGGACGACCTTCATGTCATGCTCGATCACCAGGACCGCCGGGCCGCTATTTTCGTTTAACTGGCAGAGAAACTCCGCGATTCCCTGACTTTCCCCGAGCGTCATGCCTGCTGTCGGCTCGTCCAACAGCATCAACTCAGCCTTGCCCCCCATGACCATCGCGATTTCGAGCCTTTGACGCTCCCCATGCGATAGATTGCGGGCAAGGTCATTTGTTTGTTCCTGAAGACCGGCGAGAGACAAGAGGTCTTCGAGCTCTCCCCCACCCTCATCGCTCGGACGGCGCACAAGACTGAAAGGGCCACCAGGCTTCTCGCCGCCGAGTCTTGCGAGCTCAAGATTATCGCGAACCGACATTTCCATGAAGATGGAGGGGACCTGGAATTTCCGCTTCAAGCCAAGTGCCGCGATCTTTTGCGGCGCGCGGCCGGTAATCTCTTGGCCCTTAAAGAGAACGCGCCCTGCCGTTGGCTTCAGCGCACCTGAAATGATGTTGAAAAGAGTCGTCTTGCCGCAGCCATTCGGCCCGACAATCGCTTGCATTTCGCCGGGCTCCAGCGAGAAAGAGAGGTCTGAGACAGCCCGAAGACCACCAAAGTCATGGGTTAAGCTCTCGACCTCGAAGAGAGGCTTCATGGCCCAGCTTTACCTTTTCTAGCGCCGGTGGTCATGGCGATGGCCGTTAGCTACACCCGGCAGATGGCTGAAGCGCGTCGTAGGAACGGACCGTCACCAGCCCGTCGCCCTTTGTTTGTGCCAGATACATATTAAGCGTGACGTGGTGATCCCCCTGGCCAATCGTCATGGGTCCTGTTGGGGTATCGATGGTCAGCCCCTGAAGGCCCGCCACCACGGCTTCGCGGCTCACCGTGCCCTCTTTTTCCAGGCCAGCCTTAAGCGCCATCATCGCGTTATAGTGCGTCATGACGTAGTGCGATACGACCGTATCCGCGCCCGCATTATCACGAATGCGCGCGACGAAATCCGTGACACCCGCATTATCGCTGGAAGCGACCATCGGCACCGTCACCCACATATTCTGGCCGCCACCTTGGCCAAAAGCACCCAGATAAGCTTCGGAAAATCCAAGGAAAGCAACGGTCACGTCATTGAGCAGCCCGAAACTCTCCGCCTGTTTGATGAAGGTAATGCCATCAGCACCCGGTAGCGCGAAGATCAAAACCTTTGCCCCACTATCGGCGATCCGGCGAATGACAGGCGCGAATTCCTTGACGCCCCAAGGCGTGAATTCCACGCCCTTGACCTCGCCACCCAGCTCGCCAATCAGACCTTCAGCCGTCTCGAACATCTTCTGTGGCCAGATGTAGTCGGCGCCAAACATGTAGTAACTCGTGCCCGCAGTTTCGTGCATATGCGGGAGCAGTTGGGCCAACTCCTGATTCGGCACGGTGTTGAAGGAGAAGAGATAACGCCCACAAGCGCCCCCTTCATAATTCGTCGCATAAAGCAGCGGCGTTTTGAGGCGATTGCAGGTCGGCGACATCGCATCGCGCGCGTTGGAGGTGATCGGCCCCGTGATCGCCACCACCTCATCACGCTTGATGAGTTTCGTCGTCCGCTCAACCGCGGTTTTGGGATCGGTTTTGTTATCTTCATAGAGAATTTCGAGCGGACGGCCCAGGATACCACCTGCGGCATTGATCTCTTTTGCTGCTAAATCCAGCCCCAAGCGCGCTTGATTGCCGAACAGCTCCAACCCACCGCTAAAGGGAAGGACCGCACCGACCTTTACCGGCTCGGCCGCCCATGCAGGGGCGAGCACGCCAGGCACCATCGCGACGGCGGCACCTGTAGATAAAGTCTTCAAAATAGTCCGGCGAGTTCGATTTTTCATCGCGGGCGCCTCCTCCTTGCACTGACAGCGACCTATGATTTTTTTCCCATACGTCACCTCGATTTTCATAGCTTTCGCACAACCAAACTTTATGAGCAAGTGTCCCTGGGCTAGGGTCGATGGGCAAGGGTCTGTGGATTGCGCTAGGGCCACCAACGAATGTAGCATCCGCCCTCGATAAATGTTTGGACCGGACCTAACACATTTTCGGCCCGGTAAATTTGGGGGAGTGACGCGCTATGGCGGATAAGGACTGTATTCTCGCAATCGATCAAGGAACGACCTCCTCGCGCGCCATTGTTTTCAGCTCTCATGGCCGCCCGCTTGCAACGGCACAAAAGGAATTTCCGCAACATTTTCCAGATGATGGCTGGGTCGAGCATGATCCAGAAGATATCTGGCGCGATAGCTTGGAAGTCATCAAGGGCGCGCTAGAAAAGGCCGAGCGCTCTCCCGCCAACGTCGAGGCCATTGGGATTACCAACCAGCGTGAGACTACAGTCCTTTGGGACCGCACCACGGGCGAGGCGATCTACCGTGCAATCGTCTGGCAGGATCGGCGTACGGCCTCATATTGCGCGGAGCTAAAGGCAGCGGGCCATGAAGCGATGGTGACGGCCAAGACAGGCCTTCTGCTCGATCCCTATTTTTCCGCAACCAAAGTCGCCTGGATTCTCGATAACGTGCCAAATGCCCGGCACCGGGCGGAGGCGGGGGAACTCGCGTTCGGCACCATCGATAGTTTCCTTCTTTGGCGCTTAACAGGCGGCGCAGTCCATGCAACAGATGCGACCAATGCCTCTCGCACGATGCTCTATAACATCTACGAGCAAGCCTGGGATGACGAGCTTTTAACTCTTTTCCGTATTCCCAGATCCTTGCTGCCAGAAGTGCGAGACAGCAACGCCGACTTCGGCGCAACACCGGCAAGCCTGCTGGGTGCGCCCATTCCCATTCGCGGCATTGCAGGCGACCAGCAAGCCGCAACCATTGGCCAGGCCTGCTTTAAGCCGGGCATGATGAAATCCACATATGGCACTGGGTGCTTTGCCCTCTTCAACACAGGGACCGAGGCCGTGGCATCTGAAAACCGCTTGCTGACGACGATTGCATATCGCGTTGACGGAGTGGCGAACTATGCCCTTGAAGGCTCGATTTTCGTGGCGGGTGCAGCTATCCAGTGGCTGCGTGACGGTCTTGGGATCATCAAGGACGCCAAGGAGACCGAGGCACTGGCACGTGCAGCCGATCCCAAGCAGCAAGTTTTTCTCATTCCAGCCTTTACCGGGCTGGGTGCGCCTTACTGGGATGCGGATGCGAGAGGTGCGATCTTAGGCCTTACCCGCGCGAGCGGACCTGCTGAGATCGTCAAAGCAGCCCTTGATGGTGTCTGCTATCAAACGCGTGATCTTTTGGAAGCGATGCGCGGTGATGGCGCGAGCGACCTTGAGAGTCTCCGAGTCGATGGCGGCATGGTGGTCAATGATTGGCTGCTACAAAGATTGGCCGACATCTTAGGCGTATCGGTAGAGCGGCCAGTTATCGCCGAGACCACGGCCCTGGGCGCGGCTTACCTCGCCGGGCTTTCAAGCGGATTTTTCGCTTCGGGCCAAAGTTCGCTCCATGCCCTCACCGATACTTGGCAATGCGCAGCGCGCTTTGAGCCAAAAATTACAGTGGAGGAGCGTGACGAGGTCTATGCAGGGTGGAAGGAAGCGGTTGCGCGCGTACTTTCCTAATCGAGCGAAACGCTCGATACCACCCGGTTGCACTACACACTGTGAGAATACGTCCCCGGCAACCGGGCAGTTTCGAGATTAGCTGATGAACAAGCCACGCAGTGCAAGTGGATTGACCGTCGTGCCTTCAAGGCTGACAGACTGGCTCAAGGGCTCGAGTGCATAGCGCGCAACCAGCTTGTGATTCGCGCCTTGAGTGAAGAGACCTTTGAAGAATAGCTGGAGTTTCATTGTCTTAGCTCCCGACAAAAATTTAATGGGGTAAATCCTTAATCGCGCCGCGCGACAAACTCGTCCTTGTCGCTTCCTTGTCGCTTCGCGTTTTCCTAATAACTAATCTAGTCCTCAAAAGGTATTCTACCAGCGCTGCTAACTAGACTCAGCCATGCACTAAACGCATGGGATAGTCGTGACCCGTCCTTGAAAAATTCCCATTCCAACAACGAATTTCCAGTCTTAACGGCCTCTATTTATCGAGATTTTGTAATATTTATGAATATTCCCGATCTTAAATCTAAAAATTCCAAAAATCTTTCATAAAAATCAATTGTTTAATATCACACTCTCTTAACCAGTGTTGGAAACCAAGCTTCAAGGAATCTCTGGCATGATACCGCTAGCACCAAAGGAGATTCTGCCGTCCTTCGTTAAGAAATCACACCGCGGGAGAGCCTCGACCTTGACCCTTTAAGAAAGTGAGTGAGCGTCTTGCTGGTAGATATTCGATCTCGCTTGAATAACTCAAGCAATCAAGAGCCAGGATCCGAGCTCCAGGTTCCGCTTAACCTTGCCGAAGCGCTGAAAAGCCATGGCATCGACCCTGCATCAAGCGCAACCTCGAAGATCGTTCTTGAACGTTTGCCCGCCGGCGCACGGTTGAATGTCGGGAACAACCGTGGTGACGGAACCTGGTCGCTCACCGCCCTTCAAATCACAGACGCCCTGCTCTTGCCGCCCTCCGGCCATGACGGCAACTGCACCTTGACCGTACGTGTTCTTGGCATGGACGACGAAGGCATGGGGATCGCAACCACCGCTGCCCTTTTCGATATCGACGTCACCCCGCCCCCCATCCAAAGCCCCGCGCAGGAATTGGAGGAGAAGCTCACCCAAGCACGCGCCGAGTGGGAAGAGGAAAAGGATCAAGTCTTAAAAGAAGCGTTAGCGCGCTGGCAGGCGGAGGAGAAGCAACGCTGGTCTGAGAAGGAAGCCGAAATCCGCCAAAAAGCGGCCGGCAGCGTCCTGAGCGCAAACGAGCGCTGGGCGGAGGAACAAGGCGACCGGCTGGCAAAGCTGGAGGAGACCCACAAGGAGGAAGTCGAACGGCGTATAGAGGTCGCGAAATCAGTCTGGGAGGCTGAACAGGCCGAAAGAATCTCCGACCTTCAGTCTGCCTGGCGCGCCGAAACCGAAGAGAAGCTGGCACGCGCCGAAACGGAGTGGCGCAGCGCTGAAATCGAGCGCCGCCGGAAATATTCCCAAGAGCAAAAGCAATACGAAGAACAAAGGGTTTCTGAGGAAAAGAAGCGTTGGCGGGTCGAGCTTGAGCAGCTTGTGCGTGACCTTGATCAAGCCTGGTCGGAGAAAACAGAAAACCGCATCGCCGAGACCAGGAAGGAGATGGCCGAAAGCCAAAACCAACGCGCCAAAGAAGTTGAACAAACCTGGAAGGCGCGAAATGAAGAGCACCTCACAACGCTTCGCACGGAAGGAGAGGCGGAAACCGAACGACGCCTCACCGAAGTGGAATCGGAATGGCGCGGCAGGCTCGACCGCCGCTTGGCGGAGGCCCGTGTCCAAGCTGAAAGCAACCACCGGCGCCTGATTTCTGAAGCAGAGGAACTTTGGCTTAACGAGAGCGAGACGCGTGCGCAACGCGCCGTTGCTGAAGCGATAAGTGAAGCCGAGGAACGCGTAGCAAGTGCGCGCCAGCGCGACGCCGAACAGCAAGAAACCAAAGCGAACCGAGCGATTGTTGCGGCAAAGGAAGAAGCAGAAGAAAGAATCTCCACCGCGCGCGCCCTTTGGGAAAGCGAATCGGAACGCCTGATTACCGAGACTGTGACGAGCGTCCGGCAAACGGCACAAGAACGCTTTAACGAAGCAGAATTGGCTTGGCGGTCTGAGAAAAACCAGATCCTGGAGACGGCCAAGCGCGATAGCGAACGCCTGCTTAATGAGCGCCTTGCCCAGGACCGCGAGGCTTGGAGCGAGGAAGCGCGCGATCAGCTTGAAACGGCTCGCGCAGAAGAACGTGCCGTCTGGAAAACGCGCTTAGCAGAGAGCGAGCAAACTTGGCGGCAGAAGACAGACGCCCTCCTCACCGAATCGCGTGCCGACTGGCAGGCCGAAAACGAAAAGCGCCTTACCGAATTAAAAGACGGCTTGCAGAGGGAAAGCGAACACAAGCTTACCCAGGCCCTAACCGATGCGCGCACCTCGTGGCAGCGCGACACCGAAAAACGCCTAGAGGAAGTCCGTGCCGAGGCCCTGGCCGAGGCCAGCCTAGGCCTCGCGGAAGGTTACGACGGCGACGCCTCCGAACGTCTAAAGGCCATGGCAGCCGAGGTCGAGCGCCGCGTTTCCGAGGCCCGCGCGGAGTGGATGAACGAGCAATCCGAAAAGCTCGAAGATGCCGAAAAGAATTGGAAGACAACGCGCGACGAAGCCCTCGTCGGCCTGGAGCAAAAGTTGGCGCACCGTCACAGCGAGGAACTCGCCAAGCGCGACGCCGAATGGCAAGAGCGCATCGCCGAAGAGATGGAGCGCGCAAGGCTCGATGGAACGGTCGAATATGAAAAGCAGCTAAGCGCGGCTGAAGCCAAATGGCGCGAAAAAGCAAATTTTGAAATGGAGTCGGCGCGCGAGCGCTGGACAATCGAAGCCGATCGAACCATGACCGCAGCAAGAAGCGAATGGGCACTCGAAAGCGAGCACGTGGAAGAAGAGGCCTCAACGGCCTTAAAGCGCGCTGAAGACACCTGGAGAGCAGAGCAAGCCGAGGCCATAAAGGCCGCCCAAGTCGAATTGAAAGCGCAAAACGCGGAAGCCCTCCAGCTTGCAAGGCGCATGTGGGCCGCAGAGCAGGACGAAAGCCATAGCGATTTAGAAGCGCGCATAACCCAAGAACGGCAAGCCATCACGGCCAAGCTTCAAACTGAATTTAAGCAGCGCGAAGACTTGCTCCGCAACCAGGCGCAAGAAGCCGTACTTCGCACAGAGCAGCAGCTCAAACAGACCTTTGAAGTCCAATTCTCCCAGACCAAACAAGATCGGGATGAAACGCTTGCCCGTGAACTCACTGAAGCCCGGGCTTCTTGGCAAAAAGCGGACAAAGTCACCCGCCAGCGCGCAAGCGAGAACCGGCAAAATCTTGAAAAACGAATCACCGGCCTTGAGGACGAATTGGCAGGTGAAGCAAAACGGCGCGATGCGGCACAAGCCGCGCTTAAAGAGGCACAGGCGGAATTTGCGCGTTCCGCGGCAAGCGACAGCAAACATCTGAAATCCAGCCCCAACAGCAATAGTGCCGATGTCAACCGGTCTGCGAGCGACCGGGAAGGTGATGCCATGAAGAAAGCTCAAACAGAAATCCAACCCCAGAACCCTGATGAAATCCTGAGTTCCTCTCTAGACCAGGCCGAAAAGCGTTGGCGCGAGGAAGAAAGCGCGCGCCACGAAGAAGAGCGCAAGCGCTGGCTGGAAGAAGAAACCAAAAGGCGGCTTGAAGAAGATGCCGAGCGCCAACGCCTTATAGAAAAGCACAAGGCCGCAGCCGAAGCCGCCAAGCACGCCAAAGAAGAACAGGAATACGCGCTAACCGTCGCAGAATGGCGCGCGGAAGAGGAAGCCAAAAAGGCCGAAGCCGACGCCCGCGAGGCCGCCGCGAAAGAACGACGCAACAAGGCGCTTCAGCCCAAACGTCAAGCTCTTGAGAAAAAGCGCGCAGCCGTCGTCGATCAACTGCGCGGCCGTGACGCCCCAACCTTGAAGCGTCGCAAGCGTCGGCGCTGGGCGCTCGCTGCCTGCGTCGGCCTTGTGCTCGTTGTCGCAGCCGAGCACTACGGTTTCATCGACGAGATAAAACAAAAGGCCACTTCTCTCGGGAGTGAGGCCCAAAACACTGAGGGCGACACTCAACTAGCGCAGCCAAAACCGGCGATAGAAAAGAGTGCCGGTGATAGGACTGAGTGAATGAGCGAAAAGAATCAAAGAAAAATCAATGCCAAATTCGTGCGCAAACCACCCGCTGAAGATAGGGCTTTGGTCGATGAGCAGGCTTTAACGCGGAAAAATGTTTTGTGGTCGGCAACCTTGGAGCTGATGGATAATCGCTCGGTCGACTGCGTTATCACCTCAATTTCAACCACTGAGGCGACAATCTATCTCTCTCAGTTTGCCAATTGTCGCGGCCAAATTCTGCTGCGAAGCCCAAAGATCGGAAAATTTTTCGCTGATGTGATCGACCAGGACGGCAAGCAGATTGCCGTGCTATTGCATGCAAGCGCAAAATCGACGATTGCGAAAATCTTGACGACGATGTCTTAGAGCATTTTCAGCAAAAGTGTATGCGGTTTTGCGCCCGGAAAATGCGTAATAATGAGAGCTTAGAGCGATTTTCAGGATCGAAAGATCATTAAAAGTGCTCTAAGTGGCCCGCTTGAGGTGCCTTGGTCTCAAAATCCAAGCTCCTCCAATAAGGCTTACAAATAGCCAAAAACGTGGAGGCGCGAAGCCCCCACATTAATAAAGCTTCCTAAAATGGTCCCGCGAAGATTTCGCGCCGATTTTACTCAGGCAGCCGGTTTTGTAGCGGACTTAAGCTGGTTCGTGCCACGCTCAAGACGGCGGCAAGCGCCCTGGAATTGCGCGCCGCTCTCAACCTCCAAAATTTCATGCAAGATGTCGCCAATAACCTCTGCATTACGCAGCACAGTCACCTTTGGTGCCTCTATCTGGCCTTGGACGCGTCCGCTGATCTTGACATCCTGCGCAAAGATTGAGCCCTCAATCACAGCACCGGAGGAAACAAAGACACTGCGCGAGCGAACATCGCCCTTCACGCGGCCATCAATTTTTACATCACCGTCGCTCTTCAAATCACCGGTCACTTCGAGATCGGCCGAGATCAGGGAAGTTTTGTCGCCGGCAGGCGCCGCAGGCGAAGGTGTTAGCGTAGACTCGGGCGCCTTTTCATTCTTCGAAAACATGATTAAACCTCTTCAAAAATTCTCCAACTGAATACGTGGGACCGGCGCCCAATCGCGCCATCCGCACCATAGAAGGTAGCGGCTGAATCGGTGGTGTCCAGCGACTTCTCTCTCGCGAAATGCGATTACCGACGATACAAACAAAAATTGCCCCGCAGCTAAAGCAGAGCTACGGGGCAGGTCGACAGGGAGAAAGTCAGCTACCTACGCTACCAATAGTTCTCCAAGTAATGAGAACTACTATATATGGACAGTAAATTGGTTAACAAAAAGTTAACAAACCCATATTGGAAACACTGCATAGCAAGATT
>CAXMNO010000384.1:0-1973 GCA_964194655.1 uncultured Acidimicrobiia bacterium | reverse complement strand
TCCATTCAGATCTTGAAGCGGTCGCACCATTCGACCCAAGCTAAATTTTAGTTCATAATGAGCCTCGTTTCTAGTGGGATGTAAGCGTGTAGAAAATTTCACAATCGGATTGCTTATCGCGTAGCCGCACAGTGAAGCATTCGATTTAGCCGATTTTCCAGGGCCAGCGTTCAATCTTGCCATTTTCGTGTTGAATGGGAATCATCAAAAAATCGACGCACTGATTGAAAGGATATCAAGCTAATGGCTTGTTACCGAACCTCAGCCGACCGCTCAGTTTCAATCTTCTTGATCGCCACAGTACTGGCCGGAAATTTTTTCCTTGAGGCTCGCCGATCATTGATCGCGTTCGCTGGCCTGTTGATTGTATTGCTTGCCATGCCTCCCTCTGCGTTTGCTCAGTTTCCGGTCCCCACTTCTGAACCGGCACCGCAGGTCGACATCTCCCAACTTACGGCCATTGAGCGTGCTGACCTCCTTTCGCGCCTCACCGACGAGCAGGTGCGCGCGCTCATGCACACTTACTTGGGCGAACAGGCAGGATTGGAAGCCAAGCAGACTCCGGTCATCGATGAAATTCACCAAAAAATCACGCTGTTCCGGGAACGATTTGGCAAGCGACTCTTGCATATCGATGAACTCCCTTTGGTGCCCGGGCTCGTCTACGCCAAGCTTGCGGAGGGAAGGGGCCCGTATCACCCGCTCCTGGTTTTCGGCATTTTCATCGGTTTTTCACTCTTGGCCTTCGTGGCCGAACTTGCGTATCGCCGGGGCGCCAGGCGCCTTTATGACGGTTTGGCACTCCCGGTAGAGGCCCAACCGCTGCAGCGCCTCGGACGGATGTTAGGAAAACTTTGTTTGGATCTCATGGGGGTGATCGTCTTCGCTGCGGGTATATTGGGCATGTTCTTTTTGCTTTATCAGGGACACGAGCCCACGCGAATGGCCGTGATGACACTTTTGACGGCCCTGCTGATCGTGCGCATTTTGTCCGTATTTTCGCAGTTTTTCTTTGCTCCCTTTGCTAGCAACCTGCGGATCGCACCTTTCGATGATGAGGCTGCAAAGCAGATCCATCTCTGGATCGTCACCGTCACAACCATTACCGCGTTCGGACTTCTTGCCTGTGGGTTGATGCTCAGGCTTGGGGTTTCTCCTGTTCAGCACATCCTGCTTTTGGAGATGGTCGGCATCGTAGTGGTGCTCACACTCATCTTTGGCGCCCTGAGGTTACGAAAACCTATTGCCGCGGCTTTGATGCCGCAGATCGAAGGCGAAGGACACCCGCCTCAGTTCCTGAGGAGTCTGGCCGCGTTCTGGCATGTCGCCTTCATCGTCTACATCCTTTTTCTCTACATCCTGTCTACATATAAGCGCGGGTTAGGAGAGGATACGGCGTCCTATGCCGGCCTGTTCAGCCTGCTCATCGTGGTCTTGATACCTGCCGCGGATTTCATCCTGCGATCGCTACTCAACCGGTTCCTCCCTGCCGAAGATACGGAAGGGGTGCGTAACGGAATGAATGCATCGCCTGTCTTCAAGCGTGCTGCACGCATACTCCTTGTCATTGGGGCGCTCTTTTTACTGGGGCGAGTCTGGGACGTGAATTTCTTTGCTCTTGGCAAGGAGAGTTTCGGTGACGAACTGATGCGCGCAATCGTCAACATTGCCCTCACCCTGTTGGCGGCCTACGTAGCCTGGGGCGTGATCAAGGCGGCTTTGGCCCGCTATCTGCCGGGACAAGAAGATCAGGCTGACCGTGGCAACGAAGGCGGCGGCGCAAATGCGTCGCGCTTGGGGACGGTAATGCCACTGGTGATGCGCTTCATTCAGACCGCACTCGCTGTGATCGTTGTGATGATCTTGCTATCTTCTTTGGGGGTCAGTATCGGCCCGCTGCTGGCTGGCGCCGGCGTCATAGGCATAGCCGTGGGCTTCGGAGCGCAAACGCTGGTTCGCGACGTGGTCTCCGG
>CAXMNO010000383.1:0-11213 GCA_964194655.1 uncultured Acidimicrobiia bacterium | reverse complement strand
GGAGGCGCTTTGGGAGATGGGGCATGTGGCGCGGCATAGTGATCTTCTTGATTGGCGGCCTGTTTGGTACGGCCTTCGGCGTGGCGATTGGCTTCTTCGTTTATCCCTTTGTGCTTCCGCCACCAGAGGCTATGGAGACATTGAGCGCTGAGGAGAGCAGTCGCCTCGTTGCGCGCGGGGAGTTCATCCACGCCAATTCATCCGACCCGATCCACTACGGCAAGGGTAAGGTGTTAGTCTACGAGGCGGTCGTTCACCTAGATTCCGATTTTGAAGTCGGACCGGGTCCGAAGTTTCACGTCTACCTCGTTCCACGGCGTGAAATCCGCGACAAGGCGGCCGTTGAGAGCGCCATGTTCATAGACCTCGGACGACTGCGCGCTTTCAAGGGAAGTCAGAAATATCCGATCCCGGCTGGCGTGGATTTGAAAGACTACCCGAGCGTCGTGATATGGTGCGCTCAATTTGGCGTACTCATCTCGCCGGCTGACCTGACCTTCGAAGGCTGAACCACCGCGCGGTATCGCGGGCGCGCTAGTCGACCCATCATTGCTCGAAAGGGCAGCGCAATAATCTGGAGGATGGAAAGATGTCGTCTTACACCGTTGAAGGTGAGCGTGGCCCCTTCACCGATAAAGCCATGACCTCCTACACTCTGCCGTCGCGATATTATACGGACGAGGACATTCACCGGCGCGAGCTGAGAAATATCTTTCAGAAATCATGGACCTATGTCGGCCATATCACCGACCTCGAGGAACGCGGCAGCTATTTTGTCGATGACATAGCCGGACAACCCGTCTTGGTCATCAAGGGGCAAGATGAGAAGATTCGCGCCTTCTTCAATGTTTGCCAGCACAGGGGCCATGAATTGCTCTGCAACCGTGGCAAAGTTCGCGCTGCTATCACCTGCCCCTACCACGGCTGGACCTACGGCCTCGATGGCGCGCTACTGGCAGCGCGTATGACCGAGCAAGTACCGAATTTCAACAAAACGGAATTTTCGCTAAAGGAACTTCCGCTCGCTATCGCAGCAGGGCTGATATTCATCAACCCGGACCCTTCAGCCCTTTCTTTCGAAGACGAAGCCGAAAACTTCAGTGAAACGATCCTAAATCATTTGCCGAACATGACGGAGTTCACCGCCCGTTACCGATTCACTTTCGAAATTGAAGCCAACTGGAAAATTGTCGTCGACAACTTCTCGGAGGGCTATCACATTCCAGTCGCTCACCCCGAGCTTTCGACACTCTATAATCGGCGAGGAGAGCCTGGAACAATCGGTAAGCGTTTCGCCTTTTATCAAAATACAGCGCACCCTGAGTACAAGGGCTTCGAAACCCATCCCGGAGAGCCGTACCTCAGTTGGACCTTATGGCCGAACCTCTGCATGCTTTCCCTTCCTGGCAGCAAAAACCTGATCGCGCTACGCATGGCCCCAAACGGTTGCACAAGATGCCGGGAGAGGGTCGATATTTATACAGCCGCCGACCCTTTGGAACCTAACATCGAAAAGATCAAGCATCTCTTCGCCGATACCTTCAACAAGGAAGACATTGCTATCGTGGAAAGCGTGCAGAGGGGCCTTTCAAGCCTCGGCTACGATCAAAGCCGATATGTGGCAGATGAAGCGGAATCCTGGTTTTCGGAATCAGCTCTTCATCGTTTCCATAAACAAATCCTTGAAGCTTTGACGCAACGAGGCGATTTTGACTAGCATTGCGGGCGGCAATTTTTTGCGTCAATCTTCTCTCAACCAACTCCCCTGGGGTACGAAAGGGAGAATTGAGCGATGGAAAAGATAATCGATCTGGACCGCTTTCCTCTTCATGACCTCGAAAGCCCGCGTGGCCGCGCGCTGGTTGCCGCCGCGCAGCGCGATCTAGCGGAACGGGGCCTCTTCAATCTAGAGGAGTTTTTTCGCCCAGAGGCCATTAAAAAGGCAGTCGCGGAAAACGCGCCAAAGTTCGAGACCGAAGCTTTCACCCATGCGCGCCGCCACAATATTTACTTCCTCCCGGAGGTCGAAGACCTGGATCGCGACCATCCGGCTTTGATGGAATTCGAGACGGTCAATCATACGCTTTGCGGTGATCAGATCGCAGGCGGCCTCGTGGACCGGGTTTATGAGTGGCCGCCGCTAGCCGATTTCCTCGCCCGTGTCATGGGAAAGCGCGAGCTGCACACGATGGCGGACCCCTTGGCACGCGTAAACGTTATGGCTTATCGCGACGGCGAGGCGCTCAATTGGCATTTCGACCGTTCGGAGTTCACCACCACGCTTTTGCTGCAAGCCCCCAAGGGGGGAGGTGTGTTTCAATATAAGGAAGGTCTCAGAAGCGATCGTGATCCCAACTACGAGGGCGTGGGCCGCTTCCTTTCCGGCGCCGACCCGCAAGTGAATGAGCTTCCGCTTAGTCCGGGCACATTGAATATTTTTAAAGGCAAGAACACCGCCCACCGTGTCTCCAAGGTCAAGGGCGGACGCCCGCGCATGGTTGCCGTTTTTTCCTATTACGAGCACCCGGGCGTGCGCTTTAGCGCCGACGAGCAGCGCGGATTCTATGGACGCGTCGCCTAGAATCTGGCATTTCGGGGCGCTGACGCCTGTTGGGTGTCTCCTCCTTCTAGCTGCCTGCGCGCCCGGTCCCAAGCCTCTCCAAAATCCCGAGTTGGCCTGCCAGATGATCTCTTGCGTTTGCGAGGCGGACGACGCCGGTCTTTTTGAAGAGACCCAGACGGCCAAAATTCTTTGGCGGTCGAACGGCGATGCCTATTGCCCGGATGGTTTTCACCTGGAAAAGAAGGAAAAGGGCGATTCCTTCATCACGGACCATGGTGGATAGCAGTCTTCCGTTCGGGCGGAATCTAGAGCCCGTTTAATGATTTCCGAATCATCAAACGTGCTCTAGGTCATTGTTGTCACGCGCTTTGCGGGCGCAAAACCGCACACACTTTTGCTGAAAGCGCTCTAGCTACTCAATTCCAAGATTTTTTCATGGAGGCTTTCGGGAATCGCGATGCCTTCCAACGGTGTTCGTTTCCGGTTTGCATAGCGACGCTCACCTGGCAGGCGCACACCCTCAAGCGCCGTTAACTCTGTAAAAAAGCCCTCGGCATGACGCTGCCAATTCTCTGCATCTCCGAACCTCAAGGGATCCAAGGCCAGCATGAACTCTCCGCCACGCGGCGGTCCCCCATCCTTCTCATCGTATTTAGCTGCCTCGAAGCTGAAACCCTCGCCAATTAGGCCCGCACACAGCAATTCCACCATCATGGCGAGCGCCGAGCCCTTGTAACCACCAAAGGGAAGCAATACGCCCTCGAGCACCTCGCCCGGATCCGTGGTGGCCTTGCCGTTTGCATCCAGTCCGACGCCAGGTGGCAGCTTATGGCCCTCGCGTGCTGCGATCATCACCTCTCCGCGTGCCATCGCCGCTGTTGCTTGGTCGAAGATCATGGGCGCTTGACCTGGCCCGCGCGGCCAGCCAAAAGCGATGGGATTGGTGCCGAAGAAGGGCCGGCTGGCACCTGCGGGTGCGACTGATGGCGTATAAGCCGTGCAGGCCATTGCGACAAGGCCGGCTCGTGCTAAGGCTTCAACCTCCACCCACAGGGCTGAAAAATGATGGGTGTTGACCAGCGCTAAGGCTGCCACGCCCTGATCGTTCGCACGCCGGGTAAGATGGGGGCGGCTTCACTCATGGGACAAGGGGGCATAGCCGCCATCGCCATCGATTCTGATCACGCCTGGTGACAGGACTTCGAGCTTCGGGTCGGCGGCGCCATTGACCTTGCCGCTTCTAAGCGAGGCAACATAGCCCGGCAGACGGAACAGACCATGCGAATGGCATCCGTCGCGTTCGGCTGCTGTTATATTTTCCGCGACGGCGTTTGCGTTGGCGCTATCACAGCCGTTAGCCAGCAAACACTGCCTTGCCAGATTACTGACTTGCTCGAGGGATAAGATCACTTCAACCATCGCCAACTCCTCCCGTGACCTAAAGAGCAGAGCAAATGATCCCTCTGCATTGGATCAGTAACTTTGCCCGCCTTGAATTCTGATGAAAACGAAAGTGCGCTCTAAGGCGCTTTTATCCTTAACGGAAATATTGACGCTTGCCTTTTCCGTCTCATAGCGGGTGAGCGCGTAAAAATCAGGATGATTTACTTTTTGATCGTTATGCACCGTTGCTTGCTTGCCAAGGCATTCATGCACACTCCGGACGAGCTCATCGAACGTGTCATACGCCTCTTCAGCGCGATGAGGAAACTCCCAATGACATTGATAGAAGTTCTTGCTCGACTTCTTCGTCACACGGCAATCAGTCGCGCCGGTTAGGGTCAAGGTGACGGCATCGTGAGGTGAATCACTGCTCGGCTCACCCCTAATTTTCACAAAATCGGAGCGCGACTGATCAATCAGGTAGTTGATGTCAGTACATAAATCGCTTGCCTGGGCCATGCCAACTATCGCCAACAAAACCACTATCGAGATCAACAGTCCCAAAGAACTCGGTGATAGCTGTCTTGCACCCTGAAATGACTTGACCATGAAACGCCGCCCCATTTCTCGCACAATCGCTAGATTAGGCCAATTCTACACACTTCTTGGAACCTGCGAAGGCACGGCTTAGAACGACCCACAGAATCCTTGCACTCATTTTCGTTAGTTGCAAAGAACCGGCGGCTAAGAGAAAATTGCGCCCTGGCCTGGGTTTTTTGATCCATGGGGGCTTCCCGTTTTCGAGGATGGGGTAAGGGAAAATGGTCTCAGATCGGTTTGATATTGCCGGATGTGAACGAACCATGATGGCGGTCGTCACCATCGGCAATGGCGGATACGAGAAGCTGGTCTACAAAGAGGTTCCGGTTCCCGAGCCTGGTCCAGGCGAAGTCTTGCTGCGGGTTTTGGCCGCGGGCGTCAATAATACGGAAATCAACACGCGCCTGGGTTGGTACTCGTCTTCAGTCACCCACGCCACGGACTCCACCGCTGATGTGCAAGAGCAAGAAGGCGAGCAAAAGTCCGATGGCGGGTGGAATGAGGCGACGCCCTTTCCCTTCATTCAAGGCACGGATTGTTGCGGGCGCGTGGTCGAGGTGGGTTCCGGAGTTGCTAGCGATATAGTAGGCAAACGGGTCCTGGTCCGTGCCTGTATGCGTCCTGGTGGCTATGACACCATGGAAAATATCTGGATGGCTTCAGACTTCGATGGTGCCTTTGCGCAGTATGTGAAGGTTCCGGCTAGCGAGGTCTTTGCAATCGAATGCGGTTGGACCGATGAAGAATTGGCCACGATCCCCTGCGCCTACGGAACGGCGGAAAACATGCTCCACCGTGCAGCTGTCAGGGGCGGGGAGCATATTCTGGTCGCAGGTGCCTCGGGCGGCGTGGGGTCCGCCACGGTGCAACTGGCCAAACGGCGAGGCGCGCGCGTCACGGCCATTGCCAGCAAAGGGAAGATGGAGCAGGTCCGCAGGGTCGGGGCCGATCAAGTGATCGAGCGAAACAGCGATATCGTAGCCGTTCTCGGCGCAGAAAGCGTCGATGTCGTCGTCGACAACGTGGCCGGGCCTAATTTTCCTCAGATGCTGAAGGTCCTTAAACGCGGCGGCCGCTACACCTCATCAGGCGCGATTGCCGGCCCCTTGGTGACGCTGGACATGCGAGACATGTATCTGAAAGACATCACCCTAATCGGCTGCACGGCCTGGGACGAACCAGTGTTCCCCAACCTCGTTTCCTATATCGAAAGGGGAGAGATCCGGCCACTGGTCGCCAAGACCTTCCCGCTAGACCAAATTGCCGATGCCCAGAGAGAGTTCATGAAAAAAGAACACATTGGGAATTTTGTTTTGATTCCACCGCGTGGCGAAGGCTAAGCTTTCCGAGAACGGGATGTTGAGATGAAACGACCGATAATCATTTGGCTTACCGGCTTGGCTGCCCTTTGTGTAGTGGGGGTGGCCCTGTACGTCTCATTCCCGGCGGATTACCCTCCGCAGTCAGAAGATGCCGATGCCTCTCAGGAGTGCAGCTCCTGTACGCTGCGCCACCAATCGCTGGGCAAGCGCAAGGAGACGCGTGATCGTGAACGCGTCGAGTTGAGGGAAATCTTCGAGAATTCCGACCCGGATACCCAGCACCAATAAAGAACCAAACCATAACACCTGCCGTTTGATAGCCCGGTCGGCTGCGCCTATTGGAGTCGCATCGTTAGTGCTCAATTTCTTTCATTATATTTTTTGAATATAATTGACTAAATAGGAAATATTTCCTAAAAACTGATTGACCAATCAGAAAAATTTGACCCACTTTTCTAAGCTAGGAGTAATTCGACGTTCTTTTCTTCGTTCTCGAATGCTTACAAACCCGAAAGGGAAAGGGGAGGTTATGAACATTAAAGATACGGTGAAACGCCTGCATAACCGCGACTTGAGCAGGCGCGACCTCAATAAGGCGCTAGCCGCGGTCGGTTTGACCGCTGCGGTGATGCCGTTGACCGCTAAAACCGGGCGGGCGGCGAGTGGAGAGGCGATCTACTACACCTGGGCGGGCTACGATGTTCCCGAGATGTGGCCCGGCTATGTCGAGAAGCATGGCGCGGAACCGGAATTGCCCACCTTTGGTGACGCCGAGGAATGCTTTACAAAGGTTCGTGCAGGCTTCGTCGTCGATGTCATGCATCCGTGCAGCAACAATGTTCCGCGGTGGCGTAACGCGGGAATTCTGCAGCCGATCGATACATCCAGGCTTTCAAACTGGAAGGACGTGGTTCCTGCCCTTAAAGAAGTCGAAGGTACGGTGGTCGATGGCGAGCATTGGTTTATACCCTGGGAATGGGGACAGACTTCGGTGACATATCGAACCGACCTTTTCGACCTCCAGGGCGCAGAAGAATCCTGGGGCATGCTTTGGGACGAGCGCTATAAGGGGCGCTTGTCGATTATCGATGCTGCGGAGGATTCCTGGTGGTGCGCGGCGATTTACGCCGGGATCGATTTTGCGAATGTGAGCGATGGCGATATAGAAAAAGTGAAGGGATTGCTGGAGAAACAGCAAGAATTGCTGCGATTCCGTCAGAGCGACAGCACCACATTGATTCAAGCGCTGGCGTCAGGCGAAGTCGTCGCCGCCATGACCTGGAGCGATGTGCCAACAACACTTATCGCTGAGGGTGTGCCGGTCAAATTCGCAGACGTCAAGGAAGGTGGCCTCACATGGGTCTGCGGCTTGTCACTGGCAAAAGATGCGCCGCATTACGACAAGGCTCATGATTTGATAGACGCCTTGCTTAGTCCCGAGAGTGGCGCGTTCTGCATCGGCGAAAATGCCTATGGCCATTCGAACGCGAAATCCTTCGATCTATTCACCGAAGAACAGCTCACGGCCATGGCCTTGTCGAAAGATCCAAAGAAGATCTTGGAAGCGGGTGTGTTCCTTGTGGCTCAGCCAGAAGAAATCGAGCAGAAGATCAATCGGGATTGGGGTGACATAATCTCGAAACTCTAAGGTCTTTTTGAATCCTTTTGTTGTGTCGGCGTCGGGGCGTTTGGGGCGGTCCGGGATGGTGCTTGCGTGACCTCGCCCGCCTCAAACGTGCTGCGAAAATTGATTGGAAGTCAGGGCGCTTACCGATGGCTGGAAATACCACTTCTAAGACAGCGTCAATTGGCGTGACCTCGGGCCACCGGGAGGGCCTATTCCAATGGTGGCGCAAATTGTACCTGCGAAGCGAAGGTGTTCGCGGGTATTCCCTGCTTTCGCCCACACTGGTCTTGATGGCACTCTCGATCGGCGCGCCGCTCATATTGCTGATAGTGGCGAGTTTTTGGACCCAGAATTTGCTGGAAATCACACCGGGGTTTGTATTCGACAACTATATAACCTTCGCCGAGCAACCACACTTCCAAAAGCTTCTTTGGCGATCAATCAAGATATCGGCCTTTGTGACTTTTCTGACAGTCCTGCTTGCCTACCCCATGGCCTACTTCATCGCGTTTCGAGTGAAGAAACACAAACTCATGTGGCTCATCTTGATAACAGTCCCATTCTGGACGAGTTATCTGCTGCGCGTCTTCGCTTGGAAGATAATTCTCGGCTACAATGGGGTGATCAACTCCGGACTGGCCACCTTGGGCTGGATCGATGCACCTCTGGAGTTCCTGCTTTATAATCAGTTCGCCGTCGTGGTGACCCTCGCCCACGCCTGGGCAGCGTTCGCCATACTCCCGATTTACGTGTCGCTCGAGAAAATCGATAGGTCCTTGTTGGAAGCTGCAACGGACTTGGGCGACGGCCCGGCCATGCGATTCTATAGGATAACGCTCCCCTTATCCATGGCAGGCGTGGTAGCGGCCAGTCTATTGGTTTTCATTCCGACAGTGGGGGACTACATAACGCCCGCTCTATTGGGCGGACCCAAGGGACTGATGATCGGAAACCTGATTCAATTGCAGTTTGCTAAGTCCAACAATTGGCCCCTTGGCGCCGCGCTTTCAGTCATCTCGCTGTTGGGCATTACTTTGGTTGTCTGTGTCTTTCTTTGGTTCACGAAGCGTGTGAGGACGCAGCAGCTATGAGCGCACCTGGCAAAGCCCGCAGGATTGACTCACTGGTTATCTATGCAGTGGCCTATTTGGCTTTCATCTATATTCCGGTTCTTTTCCTGCCGTTGTTCTCGTTCAACGATTCCACCTTCATCGCCTTTCCGCTCAAGGGTTTTACGTTCCAGTGGTACATCGACGCCTTTGAATCAAATCGTTTGATGGGGGCGCTCTTTAACAGCATGAAGGTGGGCATTCCGGTCGCTATCATCTCTACGATCCTCGGTACCTTGGCTGCGAAAGCTGTGACGCGCTACCGGATGCCGGGAAAAGCATCCGTCGTCAGTTTCATAATGGCGCCTCTTGTCGTTCCGGGCATCATTGTCGGTATCGCTTTGCTGGTGATTGCAACGACAGTGGGCGTCAAATTGTCGCTCCTCACCATCGGCATCGCGCACTTGCCGGCCTGCACGGCATTTTCCTTGTGGATCATGATTTCCCGTCTCGAGGGATTCGATAAATCTTTAGAGGAGGCATCGCTCATTCTTGGCGAAGGGGCCTGGATGACATTTTGGCGGGTCACCTTCCCGCTCATCCTACCGGGCATTGTCGCTAGTTTGTTGCTGACCTTCACCATTTCGTTCGATGAATTCATTCTCGCGTTCTTTCTTTCCGGAAGCGAGCCGACGCTGCCCATCTATATGTGGAGTCAACTGCGCTTTCCGGCAAAGTTGCCCTCCGTGCTCGCACTAGGTTCGATGATCCTTATGGTGTCATTTGTTCTCATTTATTTCTCGGAATGGATGCGACGGCGCGGCCCAGTTCGAGAAAACTCAAGCGGAGTGTGATCGACGTGAAATCCGATTCCTTCATATCCATTCAAGATGTCAGCAAGCACTTTGGCAGTGTTCGTGCGGTCGACCGTGTCAGCATCGAAATCGCGCGTGGAGAGTTTTTCTCTTTGCTTGGCCCTTCCGGTTGCGGGAAGACGACCCTTCTTCGCATGCTAGCGGGGCTCGAATTTCCGACAACGGGGGAAATTTTCATCGATGGGCAGCCGATGTCCACGGTCGCGGCGAACCACCGACCTGTGAACATGGTGTTTCAGAGCTATGCGATTTTCCCGCACCTCAACGTCAAGCAGAATATCGGATATTCGCTCAGGCGAGACCGGCTTTCGAAAGCGGAATTCGATGCCAAGGTCGGTGCGATGCTGGAGCTTATCAAACTGCCAGGATACGAGAACCGCGCATCGCACGAACTCTCCGGCGGCGAACGCCAACGCGTCGCTCTTGCCCGGGCGTTGATCCGGCGGCCCAAGGTTTTGCTGCTGGACGAACCGCTTGGCGCGCTGGACAAGCAGCTGCGCGAACAGATGCAGCTCGAGTTGCGCGCGCTGCAGCGCTCTGTTGGCATTACTTTCGTGTTCGTGACGCATGACCAGGAAGAAGCGTTGACGATGTCGGATCGCATCGCAGTCATGTCTAAGGGACGATACTTGCAGATCGATACGCCATCCCAGCTCTACGAGGCGCCACGAAGCCGGGAGGTCGCGGACTTTATCGGCACAATGAATTTTTTCGATGCTCGGGTGGTCTCGGCGGTGAACGGCGAAGTGATTGTCGACGCTGGCCCAATGGGAAGTCTTTCGGTGCCACCGGGTCATGTGAATTTTTCCGCCGGCCAGAATGTCTTGGCCGCGATCCGCCCCGAAAAGCTCTCGATCACCACCTCGAAACCTGAGAATGGAAACGCTGTAGAGGGGTCCATGGACGCTTCAGCTTACCTAGGAGACAGGAGCCATTTTTACGTTCGGGTCAATGGCATCGCCAAGCCCGTTGCCGTTTCGGCGCAAAACACAATCCGTAGCGCGGATAGTGCTGAAGGCCAAAAACGCCAGCTTTGGCTGACTTGGCCAAATGAGGCTGTCGTCCTTCTCGACGCTAATTGATCGGGGGAGGCGAGAATAAGATAGCTTTCGCGACCGCTTACCTTGAATTGAAGGCAACACGATGACGAAGACCGAAAAAAGAACCCAAGAAAGAACATTAAGCCCGGCGCGCACAGCCAGCAGATTGGTTCGCCGTCGTCAGCTCATCGACGCAACCATCGAATCCATCGCGAAGTATGGCCTTTCCGGAACAACTCTGACGACCGTGACAAAAGAAGCAGATTTGTCACATGGAATCGTCAATTTTCATTTCAAGAGTAAAGAGGCGCTATTCGAGGAAACGCTCGGGTTTTTGGCGCAAGAACACTACGATCACTGGCTGAGCGCGATGACAAAGGCGGGCCCGGACCCTGTCAAACAACTCCTTGCAATCATTGACGTGGACTTCAAGAGTAACATCTGTTCACCAAAAAAACTGGCAGTTTGGTTCGCGTTTTGGGGGCAGGCTAAGTACCGGCCGACTTACCTGGATATTCACAGCAAGCACGATGAACAGCGCGCGGTTGAGCTCAACAGGCTATGTGGGGAGATCGCGGTGGACGGTGGGTATGACCATATCGATCCAACCTCGGCCTCACGAAGGATCGAATCTCTGATCGATGGTTTGTGGCTCAACATGCTGCTCTTTCCGAAAATATATTTGCGAACCGTTGCGCGTGACGATGCATTCGCTTTCCTGGCCGAATTGTTTCCGCATCATTTTCCCCTGCCA
>CAXMNO010000382.1:0-3857 GCA_964194655.1 uncultured Acidimicrobiia bacterium | reverse complement strand
TTGTTCACCGCGCCTTCGACCTACTTGTGGCTCATCGGTTTTTACGCCGGCGCATTTTCGTCTTAGGACAAGGACAGTCGGCAGACCGGCTCGAGGCTTTGGTGCGCGCTGATGCTTTCCCAATGATTGAGATGATCGGCTCTTATCGAGTGCCGCCCGCTAACGGAGCGACTTCTGCCCAATCAGATAGAACTATCGCGGAAATCGATAAAGCCTTGACGTCCTCTGTCGATGAAATCGTGCTGGCCTTTGATGATCGCCGCAATCATATGCCGGTCGATAGTCTGCTGAAGGTCCGCATGCGCGGTGTCGATGTTTCCTATGTTACGACTTTTTTGGAAAGGCAACAGGGCCGGGTCGAAATCGATGCGCAGCCGAGCTGGATGATTTTTTCCTCTGGCTTCACAGCCGGCCAGCGATTTGAGCGCGTCCTTAAAAGAGTCTTCGACGTGTTGGGCAGCTTGACTATATTGGTCTTGACCTTCCCGCTTATAGCGCTTTCGGCTTTGGCCGTGGCCTTGCAGGATTTCGCGAACCCCTTCTATCGTCAGGAGAGGGTGGGCCTAAATGGTAAGCGGTTTAGCCTCTATAAGCTTCGCACGATGTGCACAGATGCCGAAGGCGATGGGTTGGCCAGGTGGGCCGCGCGCGATGATTCCAGGGTGACGGCAATCGGCAAATTTTTGCGGCGAACGAGGATCGACGAGCTTCCACAGTTGCTAAACGTCATTCAAGGACGCATGAGCCTGATTGGGCCACGCCCGGAACGCCCTGAAATTGTTGAGGAATTAAAAGGCCAAATTCCCTATTTCGACTATCGCCATGTCGTGAAGCCCGGAATTTCCGGATGGGCTCAGCTCAACTATCCCTATGGTGCGACGATCGAAGACTCTAAGGAAAAACTGGCCTATGATCTATTCTATATTAAGAATTATAGCTGGATGCTTGATCTTGTTATTCTGCTCCAAACGCTCAGGGTCGTGATTTGGCCTCACGCCCAGGCAGAAGATCTGGCTGTTGAAGATCACGGCGAAAAATTCGGCCGCAGTGCGAAGTGAAGCGGGGTCGTATATTTGTAAGGCTCGATCACGCAGCCTTTGCAATGTCCGGCTTGCCGGGGCCGCTAAATCCAAGTGTGTTTTCGTGAGCGAATTGCTTTAGACCCGAGGTGGAATGGCGGAATTTAGAGCTGATCCTGAGGACGAAACAAAAGGAGTGCCGTCTACGGTTGACGCGGACGCCGTTGCTCGTGCCGAGGCCAAACGTCTGGATACGAGAAGGCGCGTGCTATTGGGCTTGGCGGCGATAACACCGATGGTCATAACTTTTGGGCGTCGTGAAGCCCTAGCCGCTGATGAATATGTTTGCGTGAGTTTGGGCGACATGGCAGTTACGCTTCCGCCACCCGGTGGTACGATAACTTGCACCTGTAACATTATAGGTTCCGCGCCCACAGATGCAGGAAACGAGTGCAAACCGCCAGACGACGATGGAGTTTGATAGACGACGCAACAGCGCCACGTTGGCGTTGCTGGGGTGGTGATTTTGTCGTTTTCAACGGCTTTTCAGGTAATACGCATCGCCTGGAACTTCTGGCCGGTGAAATTTTCTTCTTTGTCAGAACCGGGCCTAAGAGTTTCTCGGAAATTTGCACATTTGCCTCTGACTTTCTTGAAATTCCAGATGGATCGAACCTTTCCTCTATGATCGAGGGCATATTGACTTCGCTTGAAGAGGTCGGGCTCCTTGAGAGTGAATCGTGATTGCGAGCATGGAATATCACTCTGGCATCGCTTCGCGTACGCAAAAGCTGCGAATAGGTCCGCTGGTGGTCGGTTTATCCGCAGATCACCCGCAGGTCACCGACGACATTTTCCAGCTCTATGACCACTATCCGGTTGTCGAACAGCAGAGATTGAGCGATTTCGATATCGTATTGAGAGCACCTAATCCGCTGCGCCGCTTCATTAGATCGCAAGTGCAATTCTTCCTCGACGGTATCCCGCCTTTTGAACCGATGCCTGTAGCGCTCGGGGCGACGATGTTTGAATCTGCGATAAATTGGTGCGTCTATTCGCGCATTGCCCGCTATCTCATTTTGCATGCCTCTGTGGTCGAAAAGGATGGTAAGGCACTGATTTTTCCTGGATTTTCGGGAAGCGGCAAGAGCACGCTATGCGCCGCGCTCGTTGGGACGGGTTGGCGATTGCTATCGGACGAGTTCACCATGATTTGCCCACGCACCGGCCTGATCCAGCCGCATCCGCGCCCCATATCGCTAAAAAACGATGGTATCGATTTGATAAGGGAACGTTTGCCAAACGCGAATTTCTCCAGACGTTTTCGTGGAACCACGAAGGGAACGCTTTGCTTCATGAAAGCGCCCGAGAATTCGGTTTTGCGTGGAAACGAGCCGGCAACTCCGGTCGCTATTTGTGCGCTAAATTTCGATCCAAAGGCTTCAGGCGTTGTTAAGCCAGTCGATAAGGCCGATGCCTTTATGAGTTATATTGGGCATTCGTGTAACTACTATTCGCTTTGTGCTGAGGGCTTTGAGGCCATGGCCAATTTGGTGGATCACTGTTCGCATTACGAGTTTATCTATCGAGACTTAGACCAGGCCATTGAGATTATAGAAGAAGTTTTCGATCAATCGCGAAAGGCTTGAGTGGCAAGTGAGCAAAACCAGTGGAAAAGAATTTCTCTGGAGCGCCTTGAGCGATTGCCGCCGCTTTTTGGATATCCGGGAAGAGGATTGGGGGCCCGTACTCTCGGCATTGCGGATAACTTCGACATTGGGCAAGGCCGCTGCCATGCTACGTGAGCATGGCTTGCTCCAAAAACTACCCATCGCCGTTAGGGTTCAACTTGAAGAACACCTTTTGTTGGTCGAGCGAAATCAAACCAACTTGCGCTTCGAAGTCGACCGCCTGGTTCGGGTTCTCAGGCCGGGGGATACGCAGATCGTGCTCTTGAAGGGCTGTGCCTATCTATTTTCGGATCTTAGAGTGTCCTACGGGCGCTTTTCGAGTGACGTGGATATCCTTGTACCCAAATCCGAAATTCGGGAGGTTGAGGCCGAATTGCTCGCAGCAGGCTGGGAGAAAGCCAAGCTTACGCCCTATGATGAGCGCTACTATCGGGAATGGATGCATGAAATACCGCCACTTTGGCATCCAGCGCGCCAGGTCGCCGTCGATATCCATCACACGATTTCGCCGCTCACGAGCAGGTTTCAACCCGACGCGAACGCTCTACTGGCTCGCTCCGTATCAATTCCGGGGCCAAATCCAGGAAAGGGGCTAAGGGTTCTATCTCCGGCCGATATGGTCCTGCACAGCGCGCTCCACCTTTTCAACGAGGAATTTCTGCTTGGTTTGCGCGATCTTACCGACCTACGCGACTTGCTCGAATACTTCGCAAAAGAGCCCTCATTTTGGGACGATTTGGCCAGTAGTGCACGCCATCACGGTTTGGAACGCGTGCTATTCTATCTTTTGCGCTATTGCAATCGGATTTTAGCTGCGGATTTGAATGCAGCTCCCAAAACGCTGTTTGCCATAGGGCGCCCTCCACTATTGACCCGCTATTTGATGGATATCTTAGCTCACCATGCTTTCAGTGCGCTAAACGGTCCATTTTCTTCTCGGGCCCGGCCCTATGCGATGTGGCTTCTTTATGTAAGGTCGCACTGGCTGAAAATGCCTCCGTTATTGCTCTTGAAGCACTTACTAGTGAAATCCTGGCGGAGATGGGGCACAATGAACAAAGCCGCCTCAAGCAAGGTATGACCATTCGTGGCCAGATAATGCCAGATCAGTATGTCGCCTCAACGTGTGCGTTAGTATTTCTTGACA
>CAXMNO010000381.1:0-6905 GCA_964194655.1 uncultured Acidimicrobiia bacterium | reverse complement strand
GCTTTGGCTTGGTAATCACTTCCTTCGCAGCAGCCGCGCAGCGTTCCCCAATCTCGTTATAGATTTCAATGATTTGCTCACTAGATAGCCCAGCTTGCTCCACCAAAAGCCGGGCGGTGTGAAGCAACGGATCTTCCGCCTCCATCCGCAAAACCTCCGCCTTTGGCATGTAAGCCTCTTGTACGTCCGAGCCTGCGTGCCCGAAAAGGCGGACGCAACCCATGTGCAAGAAGGCTGGCTTCTTTCGCGTACGTACGTACGCGCCTGCGTCACGTGCCGTCTTGATGAGGTGCAGCACGTTCAAGCCATCGCCATAGAAGTACTTAAGGCCCGGGCGCCCCTCGATACTGCGGCGTATCCAGTCCTTTGGTGTTGGCGTTGAAATGCCAATCCCATTGTCTTCGCAAACGAAGAGAAGCGGCAGCGATGCGCCTTGAAAGGAGGACCAGCAGGCCGTGTTGATCGCACCTTGCGCCGTTGAGTGGTTGATCGAGGCATCGCCAAAGCTGCAGATCGCAACGGAATCCTCTGGCAGCTCGCCAACTCCCGGCAAGCGCTTGGAAAGCCCAATCGCATAGGCCGCCCCAACGGCTTTTGGAAGGTGGGAGGCAATGGTGCTCGTCTGCGGCGGAATGAAAAGCGCCTTGCTGCCAAGAACCTTATGGCGCCCGCCGGAAATGGGGTCTTCGCTGGAGGCAACGAAGCTCAGCAGCATGTCCCAAAGCGGTGTTTGCCCAGGCACCTGCTTGGAGCGTTGGATCAGAAAAGCCGCATCGCGGTAGTGCAGAAAGGCGATGTCGTTGTGGCGAAAGGCAGCCGCGATGGCCGCATTCCCCTCATGCCCGGACGAGCCGATGGTGTAAAAACCCTCGCCTGCCGCCTGGAGCTTTCTGGAGGTCCGGTCAAGCTGCCGGCTGAGGACCTGGGACTCGAAAAGCTCGACCAGATCTTCTGCCTCCAGGCCAGCTTCTTTCAGCGTGAGCTGGTTGGTGGTGCGCGGAAGATCGCCTTCCGCGACACGCCTTAGGAAATTCTCGTGAACGACATCGGCACGATCTTGCATGGCGCATTACTCGTCAAGAAAACAGGCCTACATGAAGGCCTGAATGCCCGTCTGGGCGCGGCCCAGGATAAGGGCGTGGACGTCGTGCGTCCCTTCATAGGTATTAACCGCTTCTAGGTTCATGACATGGCGGATGACATGGAATTCATCCGAGACACCGTTGCCGCCGTGCATGTCGCGCGAGGTGCGCGCGATATCGAGCGCCTTGCCGCAGGAATTGCGTTTGAGCATGGAAATGGCCTCCGGTGCCGCGCGTCCCTCGTCAAACAACCGGCCGAGGCGCAGGGTCGCCGCAAGTCCGATGGAAATTTCAGTCTGCATGTCGGCGAGCTTCTTCTGGATGAGCTGATTGGCGGCCAAGGGTCTGCCAAATTGCTTGCGATCCAGCGTGTATTGCCGCGCTGCATGCCAACAGAATTCAGCGGCCCCCAAGGCGCCCCAGGCAATGCCGTAACGCGCGCGGTTAAGGCAGCCAAACGGCCCTTTCAGGCCAGAAACGTTGGGCAGCAAGTTTTCTTCCGGCACAAAGACGTCATCCATCACGACTTCGCCGGTGGTGGAGGCACGCAGCGAGAATTTACCCTCGATCTTAGGGGTTGAGAGGCCTTCCATTCCCCGTTCCAGAATAAATCCGCGGATCTTGTCCTCATCGTCCTTCGCCCAGACGATCATGACGTCGGAGATCGGGGAATTGGTGATCCACATCTTATTGCCGGTCATCCGCCAACCGCCATCGACCTTTTTCGCACGCGTCGTCATGCCGCCGGCGTCCGATCCATGATCGGGCTCGGTGAGGCCGAAACAGCCGACAAGCTCACCCTTGGCAAGACCGGGGAGGAATTTTTGGCGTTGTTCTTCCGTGCCGTAAGCATGAATGGGATGCATGACCAAGCTGGACTGCACCGACATGGCCGAACGATAGCCTGAATCGACCCGCTCGACCTCGCGCGCGACCAGACCGTAGCAGACATAGCTGGCGTCGGCACAGCCATATTGCTCAGGCAGTGTGGAGCCAAGGAAGCCTAGTTCCCCAAGTTCGGTCATGATCTCTGGGTCGAAGCGCTCGTGGCGATTAGCCTCCAGCACGCGCGGCATCAGCTTATCTTGGCAGTAATCGCGCGCGGCATCGCGCACCATCCGCTCTTCCTCAGTTAAATCATCGTCGAGGAGGAGGGGATCTTCCCACTGAAAGGAGGGGCGGGTCGCGCTCTGATTCGTGCTATCTGGCATAATCTTACTCTCTTGATCGGTTGATGATCTTAAAGGAAGCGGCTTTCAATAGAAGAGTATTTTACTAAGCTTCGCCGATGGCTCTGCGGGGATCAAGCCCAGCTCGCAACTTCGCTTCTGTTTCTCATCTTTTTCGCTTGTGCCGCTCAAAAATCTAGCATGTCCGCGCCGGCGGCTTCCAATTCCTTGCGGATTACTATGGCATTCTCGCTCGTATCATAGTCAACATCCGACCAGTTGATGGTTTCGCCTTGGGAAATCGGGCGCCTCAAGGTCACGCCGTGGGCTAGACCGAGTGGCAGGGCGCCCATTTCGAGTGAGGCTTCAGCGGGGATCAAGCGGCCATAAACCGTATAGCCGCCTTCGCCATCTAGAACCTCGCCGGCTGCCATATCTTTCTTCGCGGTTGCGACGACATCGGCATAAAAGCCGCGCGGTGACCCGGTCGCCTCGCCCCTGAGCCCGACGGACGCGACGGATAGGCCCAGTTCCAAGCCGATTAGATGAACGGGCCGGTAAAGCGCGGTGTAACGGCCAGTGCTATCGGTTTTGGCAAGGTATTCGCCAAAGCAGCGCGCTGAGTATTCGCCGGGTGCCTCGATCACAACCAGAACGCCTGGGCGAATATCGCGGTAGACCGGGCGTCCGTCGCGCTCCAAGCTGGAGACGACTTCCACCATGCCCTTGGCTTCAAGCACGCCGCCCTCGCTTTTAGGGCGTAGCACGTGGGGTAAGTCATCGACCCCGCACGGCGGGAAGAGGAGACCGTTGCTGGGTGCTCTCAGACCACAAGCATTGGCAACCGCACCGCTTTCGATCGCGGGTTTCGAGCCATCGTGGAAGGAGTTGAACATCTTGGGGTTAAGGCCGCCTGCTGCGACTTGTTCAGGGGTCAGGCCCCAGTCATCCCAAACGGTATCGGGCGTTGATTGGTGATAGTGGGGGAGGTACTTGACGCCCCGCCCAGCACAAACCACGCGAAAGCCGCAGGTGCGCGCCCAATCGACCAGCTCGCATATTTCCGCGGGCTGATCGCCGTAAGCAAGCGAATAGACGACGCCTGCCGCCTCTGCCTTGCGTGCCAAAAGCGGGCCTGCCAAAACGTCGGCTTCCACCGTTACCATGATGACGTGCTTGCCGTTCTCGATTGCGGCCAGTGCGTGGGCAATGCCTGCTGGTGGAGAGCCCGTTGCCTCCACCACGATATCGACGTGATCACTGGTTGTAAGAGCTGAAACATCTTCGCCGACCCAGGTAGCACCGCTTGCCGCTGCAGCCTCGATAGAAGTCGCAGATGAGCGCTCGACCGGCCATCCAGCGCGCGTTAGGGAAGCTTTCGCGCGCCCAGGGTCGAGGTCCGCAACAGCGATAAGCTGCACACCAGGTGTATGGATGACCTGGGCTGCATACATCGTGCCGAATTTGCCAAGGCCGATAAGGCCGACCTTGAGTGGCCGGCCTTCTTCGGCGCGTGCGCTAAGCATTCTATGCAGGTTCATTGCGGTACCATCCCCCAAAAATCACACGTGAGTGACAAGGGCTTTTTGAACCCCAGTCCCCTCAAACAGGGGGTAATTTTACTCTATCACCGCCTTTGGCCAATGGCGAATTAGCATGAGACGCGATAAAATTTGGACTACTCGGCAGCCGCCGCGACGTTATGAACTGTGCGTTGTGGATAGGGGATTGAGATGCCTTCGCTATCCATCCGCTCTTTCAATGCGCGGGTTAGATCGAACTTCATGGGCCAGTAGTCACCGGCATTGCACCAAATGCGAATGACGAAGTTGACGGAGCTATCGGCCAGCTCCGACACGGCCACCATGGATTCTGGGTCTTTAAGGGCGCGGCCTTCGTTCGCGATAATATCGTTGATCGCCGCCATCGCCTTTCCAATATCGTCTTCGTACGCAATTCCAAGGCTGAGGTCCAAGCGGCGTGTCTCATGGAACGAGTAATTTTTGACCGAAGATCCCCAAACCTGATTATTGGGCGCGATAATCTGAACGTTATCGGGTGTGGTGAGCTCGGTAATAAACAAAGTGACTGCGGAAACTGTCCCGGCGTGGCCCGCAACCTCGACATAGTCGCCGATTTTAAAGGGCCGGAAGATCAAGATCATGACCCCAGCCGCGATATTGGAGAGTGTCCCCTGCAAGGCCAGACCAACGGCCAGACCGGCGGCACCGAGGACGGCAATCAAGCTCGCCGTTTGAATGCCGAACTGCGAGAGCACCATCAAGACGGTGAAGATCAAAACCAAGTATTTGACGAGGCTTCCGAAAAAGCCGCGAAGCATAGTATCGATTTTGTCGCTCCGGCTTAAGGCTTTCACAGTAAGGCTTTGCGCCCACTTAGATGCCATAAAACCAATGATCAGGATTACGATCGCCCCGACCACGTCCAGTCCGTAGGTTGCGACGACCTCGACCACTTCATCGGCAAGCTCTGTGGCTGAATTTTCCATCTTCCTATCCCAATTTTGTTATTACCCCCAAACGCACGCTGATGTTCTTTGGAAAATAAAATTTATGCACTAAAGTCCAGGCGGCACCGCCAGGATAAATAGAACTATACCTATTTAATTTTGAATGTTTAGCCCTTTAAGAAAGGCTTGGCGAAACGCATTACTTTGTGATACCGATCTTAAGAGTTCTGCTATTCGTATTAGGGGTTCGCTGATTTCATGCTCGCGACAGGGACATTGCGACGACGACGTTGATCTAAACCGCACGGAATTTTCCGCGCGATCCGTCGCCTTTTTCCTAAAACCGAAGCCGCCTCATTCTTTTTTGCCCGACCCGGCGGCTGCTAGGACCCGATAAAAGAGCATGCAATACGATATTTTGCCCGAAGGGGCAGACGTCCTCCCCCTCATAGACCCACTTCTTGACCGGACCTTCGGGTTCGATCGCTGGCAAAGGACCGTTTATCGCCTGCGCGACGGGCTCGATCCTATTCCAGAGCTCTGCCTCACGGCGGTGGATCGCGATGGGACGCTATTGGGCTCGATCCGCTACTGGCCGATATTGATTGGCGATACGCCTGCGATTTTGCTTGGGCCGTTAGCAGTGGAGCCAGTCCTCCAAGGCCAGGGGATTGGAAAGATGCTGGTGCACGAAAGCCTCGCCAAGGCACGCCAAATTGGTCACGGCATCTGCGTTGTGGTGGGGGACCCTGGATATTACCGCCCTTTCGGTTTCTTCAGTGCAGCCGGGGCAGGCCTCATCCTGCCAGGCCCCGTCGAACCAGTGCGCTTTCAAGTGGCGGAGCTTTTGGAAGGTGCCTTGGAGGATATCAGCGGCCTCATCGGGCGCGCTGTTAACGACCTTCGCGATACCAGCCAAAGAGCATAGCGACGAGGGCAGCCAGCAGCACCAAAAAGGCCGGCAATAGGCTCGTTTGGGTAATGCCTGTCACCACATAGCGGCCCTTGGTCTCAATCCCCAGCCAGCCGCTGCCCGAAAGCGCACGTCCCGCACGCACCTTTCGCAAGTTTGGCAGATCCTTACTTGCCAGCTTGAGGACCGCGCCACGGCTCGCCTGAATGATTGGCCTCAAGAGGCGATCATCCGCGCGGAGATCATCGAATTCCTTTGGGTTAAGGGGACCAGCCGAGGTCAAGGCGGTTAAGTCACCATCACTCACATGGTAAAGCCCCAACTCCTCTGCTGGGAGTGTTCCTTTAAGAACACCCGGCGCGCTCGATTCCAGATCGACAAGTTCGCGTTCGCCGTTGGGCCGGGTCACCTCGACCTGAAGCACTTCTTGGGAAAGGGAGCGGCGCTCGATCTTAAGCGTCCCATTCTCGACAACGGCGCGCAGGACCTCTTCTTCCAGCTCCGGCTCCTTCATCAGCCAATGGGAAATGCGCCGCAGCATTTCGGTTTGCGGACCACCGCCTTCAAAGCCGCGCGACCAGAGCCACATATGATCACTCAAGATCTGTGCGACCCGGCCTTCGCCGACGCGCGATAGAATCAAGAGGGGATACTTATCGATCCCGTCCATCAGCACATTGCCGTTGTCTATCGTTACGCCGACTTGGCGGAACCACCGACCCCAGTTTTCGGCTTCCCCTGCTGCTTTCAGCGGGCGCGTGACAGGGTGGCGGAGGCCGATTTCGGTAATACGCGGGCGAAATCCTTCCTGGAAGACCTCGCCCGTCGGCTCCCCTGGAAGGACGCGGCCCAGGGGCGTGCGATATATCGAAAGGGGTGTTGCGAAAGTCGGGCCGACCGCCTCCAAAAGGGCGCCGCCCTGTTCCACATAGCGTGCGATATTATCCAGATAGATGCTGGGCAGCACGCCACGCCTGCGGTAACGATCGAAGATCACGAGGTCGAATTCATGCAGCTTAATCTCGAAAAGCTCACGTGTGGGAAAGGCGATCAAGGAAAGCTCGTGGATCGGCGTTCCGTCCTGTTTTTCAGGCGGGCGTAAAATCGTAAAGTGCACAAGATCGACGGACGGGTCGGATTTCAAGATATTACGCCAGGCGCGTTCCCCCGGGTGCGGCTCGCCTGAGACCAGCAAGACCCGTAAGCGGTCGCGCACACCATTCATGATGACGGCTGCGCGGTTATTGACGATGGAAAGCTCGTTGGGCCCG
>CAXMNO010000380.1:0-2997 GCA_964194655.1 uncultured Acidimicrobiia bacterium | reverse complement strand
AGCACTTGCCGCCGCGCATGCGAAGAATGAGGCGGCCAGGGCTGCCTTTACTGCTGGGCTCCATGCTTATCGTTTAGGTGATCCGGCTGCGATTATCTGGATTTGTGGATCTGCGAAACAAGGCTTTGCCAACGCCCAGTATTTTTACGCTACACACCTCTTAAGAATGGAAACGGACCATAAAGCCGAGGCTTTTTATTGGCTAACGCTTGCAGCCGAGCAAAGCCATAGCCAAGCAGATCTCATGCTCCAGCGCTATTTTATCTCGGAAAAGCCAACGACTTACGAGCAGAATGAAACCCCCGCCTGTCCAACCAACGACCAAATCGCCCGCCTTGGTGTTGGTTAAAAAATTTCACCTATTGAAAAATTTAATATTGCAGTTAACTAATATTTAATATTTTGTATCTAAACATAGCGCATAGATAGTATGTTCAGTAAGTTCAGTGCGTTCATTAAATACAGTGTTTACAGTATCCTAAGTCTTTCAATGTCCCCGATGACACGGTCCCTTTTTAGGGGCCGTGTCTTCTTTTGCACCCTGTTCAAGCCCTAACGCAAAATCAATTTATCTCCTGCCTCGCCACGAAATCTGGCCACGAATTCTGATAGAGGGCTTGGGTTGAGGCACCGTCGAGGTTAGCATTGTCCCCACTATCGCTGGGGCATGGCACCGGCGCGAGTTGTATGCAAAATATCGCTAAGAGTAAGAATAATCCGGGGAGTGGGAAGCTGTGGGCGAGCGCCTGGAAATAGGGTCTTTCGACTATGTGATCGTGGGTGCTGGATCGGCGGGATGCGTGTTGGCAAACCGGCTCTCCAGCTATCCTAAGGTCCGCGTTTTGCTGCTTGAAGCGGGCGGCGAGGACGATTGGATTTGGCTGAAAATCCCCGTCGGTTATCTCTACGCCATGGGCAACCCGCGCTCTGACTGGTGTTACCGGACTGTCGAAGAGCCAGGTCTGGGTGGACGCTCGCTGGCTTATCCGCGCGGTAAGGTACTGGGTGGTTGTTCAGCCATCAACGGAATGATCTACATGCGTGGCCAGTCGCGCGATTATGATCAATGGCGCCAGCTTGGAAATACCGGTTGGGGCTGGTCGGAGATTTTGCCTTATTTCAAACGCTCCGAAGATCAAGCGCGCGGCGCCGATGAATTCCACGGTGATGAAGGCGAATACCGTGTCGAGGACATGCGCTTGACTTGGGAAGTCCTGGATGTCTTCCAAAAAGCCGCCGCTGAAAAGGGAATTCCGCCGACAAACGATTTTAACCGTGGCAGCAACGAAGGCTGCGGCTATTTCCAGGTGAACCAGAAGAGGGGTGTGCGCTGGACGACCGCGCGCGGCTTCCTTGCACCCGCGCGTGACCGCGAGAACCTGACAGTGATGACCCACTCACATGTCGAAAGGCTAAGCTTTGAAGGCAAGAGGGTCACGGGCGTGAATTTTCGCCAACACGGACTGGCCCGCCATGCGGCTGCGGCGCGCGAGGTCATCTTGGCCTCCGGCGCAATCGGGTCGCCACAGATCCTCCAACTCTCAGGCGTGGGGCCTGCTGGGTTGCTGAAGGGTCGTGGAATTGAGGTTCATCACGAACTTTCAGGCGTTGGTGAAAACCTGCAAGATCACCTGCAAATTAGGCCTATCTATAAGGTGAATGGGCTGAAGACCTTAAATGAACGGGCGCAAAATCTTTTCCATAAAGGACTGATGGCAGCAGACTATTTCCTGCGAAAACGCGGCCCCATGACCATGGCGCCCTCGCAGATGGGGGCTTTTGCGCGCACGGCACCGGAATTTGAAACGCCCAATGTCGAATATCATGTCCAGCCCCTCTCGCTCGATGCCTTTGGGCAGCCACTTCATCCTTTCCCGGCCTTTACGGCTTCGGTCTGTAATCTGCGGCCTGAGAGTAGAGGGCATGTGCGCATAAAAAGCGCGCATTGGGGGGATGCACCGGAAATCAGCCCCAATTACCTCTCAGCACCTGCGGACCGGAAGGTCGCGGCTGATGCCTTGCGCTTGACGCGCCGGATCGTATTGGAAAGTGAGGCTTTCAAGCCCTATCAGCCGGAGGAATATAAGCCAGGGCTTCACTATCAAAGTGACGAGGACTTGGTGGAAATGGCGGGCCGCCATTCGACCACCGTTTTCCATCCGGTTTCGACCTGCAAGATGGGTGATGATTCCGCGGCGGTGGTGGATTCCAGGCTTAAGGTTCACGGCCTGACCGGACTTCGGGTTGCCGATGCCTCGATCATGCCGACGATCACATCGGGCAACACCAATGCGCCGACGATCATGATCGCGGAAAAGGCCAGCGATATGATTTTGGAGGATGCGGGGCTCTAAAGCGACGTCTAGAGCACGTTTAGTAAATTCTGAATCACTAAATGTGCTCTAAACTATTGTTGTCGCGCGCTTTCCGAGCGCAAAACCGCACACACTTTTGCTGAAAGCGCTCTAGCTCAGGATTAGATCGCTTAAGTCCGAGAACTGCTCAAGCAAGTGATCCGCGCCCAATTCTTCGGGCGCCCAAATGCCATAGCATGATGGAATAAGGACGGAAATGAGGCCCGCTGCCCGCGCGGACAGAGCATCGTTGCGGCTGTCACCGATGAGGAGGGTCTCGTCCTTCTTAACTCCTAGACCGCTTAAGCAGGCGAATACGGGTTCGGGCGCTGGCTTTCGTTCGGGCAGACTATCGCCGCCGATGATGCAGGAGAAAAAGCGTGAGAGGTCGAGGTCGTCGAGAACAAGGCGGGTCACGACCTCGGCCTTATTCGTGCAGACGGCCATTGCCAAGCCCGCGTCTTGTAAGTTCGTTAAAGTTTCCACGACACCGGGATAGGGATAGGTTTCGACAGCCGGGCGCGCCTTATAGGTTTGAATGCAATCTGCGATGACCGAGGCAAGCTCTGCATCGCCCGGCACTTCTCCCGTCGCTTCAAGGCCACGTTCCACCAGCTTTGGGATGCCGTCGCCGACCATGCGC
>CAXMNO010000379.1:0-2264 GCA_964194655.1 uncultured Acidimicrobiia bacterium | reverse complement strand
ATTTCCGCAGTCTTTCTTTATCTGCGATATATGGACTTCAATTTATACTAATTTTTATATTTATTCAATCGTGTAGAAAGGGTGATCGGCGAAGCCTCGCTCGAGTTTCCTTAGTATCTTGGGCTCCGGCTCAAGAACCCTTGGCACAGCCAAAGCTCATAGAAGCTTCTTCTCGAAGTGATAGGTGCTCAAGGGGATCGCGCCGTCCTTGGTGATGAGCACTTGGTCTTCCAGTTTGACGCCGTAAGGGGCGCCTTCCTTTCCGGCGTAGCATTCAAGGCACCAGATCATATTCTCACGGATTTCCCGGTCGTGATAGCTTGGGAAGCCACCCTTGCGATCATCGTCGGGGTAGGGGATGGCAGGTCCCTCGTCTTCCAAGCCTGCTTGGTGCGCCATCACCAAATAGCGGCCATTTTTGTAACCTTCCGGCAGCTCGGGTGCGGCGTGCGCAAAATCGCCGTAGGACATGCCTGGTTTAAGCACCTCGCGCATTCCATTCACGCAGTCATAGGCGATGCGGTAAGCTTCTTTCTGGCCCTCGCTTGCTTCATCGCCGCACAGGAACGTGCGCGAGATATCAATCACATAGCCTTCGTAGCCATTGGCATCGGTATCGATGCCGACCAAATCGCCCGGTTGTACGATTTTGTCATGAGCCTCCGACATCCAGGGATTTGTGTTCGTGCCAGAGGCAACAAGCCGTGTGAAAAGGAACTCGCCTTGGTTCATGAGTAGGGTATTGTTCAAGGCGGCTAGAAGCTCGTATTCGCGCACGCCCAGTCGGATTTCAGCTTCGAACGCGGCCATCATGGCATCGCCGATAGCGCCGTTGAGGATCATCAACTCCACTTCTTCGGGGGTCTTTATCTCTCTGGAATCAACTGTGGCGGGGCTGGCATCGCGCACCTCGATATCCAGTTCTTGAAGCGCCATAAAGCCAAAGCCATCAAGCTTATCGATGGCCAAGGGCTCACCGGCACAGCCGAGTTCGGCCATCGCCTCCTTGATCTCCGCCGCCCACTTTCTGGCACCCTTAATGCCCTCGGCACCGCCAAAGATCCAAGAGCGTGCGGGGCGCACATCGGGCGTAAATTTTTCGGACACATGCTTGGAGATCAAATATTCGTAAAGGATCGGCGTGCCCTCCGCCGGTACCAGGGCATAGCGGGCAAAGTTGCTCGCCGTCCAAACCCCCATGACATCGGTCCCCGTCGCATAGCGGATATTTGCAGGCGCATAGAAAAGGCAGATCGGCATACCGTTTTGCTTCATAGCCGCTTGCAGACGGGCGAGACGGCTTCGACGTAACTCTTTGAAGTCGATTTCGCTAAGAGTGGGGGCACGAAGGGTCTGGATATGCGGGTTGGTTGGTCGGTGGCGGTTGGGGCTGCCAATCATTTCGCAATACTCTCGACAAATTTTTTAAGCCCCTTGAGTGTGCGCGAAGATTTCGCCGAACGCCAAGTAAAATCAATTCAAAGAGCATTGGAGAAAACCTAAAGCCGGAATTTTGGCGCGCCATTACTGGTAAGTTCCCCGGCGGCACCTTATCTTGTAGCCGGTGATATTTTTAGGAAATGACTTTCGATGCAAAATCCTCATCAAGCAGACCAGCGTGTCGAACACGCGCGCGCGACGCTCACCTTCCTTGCCGACCGGGAGGTGAAGCCGGTTTTCATCGCCTCCCAAGGCGGTGGCGATCAAACCGAGCATTTGGGCCAGTATAAGGATTACGTGGTCTCGATCGAGGATGGGCGTGCATCAGAGGAGGGTTTTCAGCTAGATCGTGAGGGATTTCAGCTTTTACCTCATCGATCGGAGGTTTCCGATTTTTATAGCGATGCCGAGATCGAGAAGACCTATAACCTTGAAGTACAAGAGCTCGTTGCAAAGGCCACGGGCGCCAAACGGGTTTTCGTCTTCGACCATACGCGTCGTTCCGATTCGCAAAAGATGCAGTCGGAACGGACAATTAGAGAGCCAGCATGGTTCGTCCACAATGACTATACCGAACGTTCCGCTCGGCGGCGCGTGCGTGATTTTTTGGGTGAAGAGGCAGACGAGCTGTTAAAGCGCCGCTTTGCGATTATCAATGTTTGGCGCTCAATGGCTGGAACAGTTGAAAGCACACCTTTGGCGATGTGCGATGCCAGATCAATCGACGCAAGCGATCTCGTGGCGAGCGAGCGGCGGGCAAAAGACCACGTCGGTGAGGTGCAGCAGGCTCTTCATAACGAAAGGCAGCGCTGGGTCTGCTTTCC
>CAXMNO010000378.1:0-3811 GCA_964194655.1 uncultured Acidimicrobiia bacterium | reverse complement strand
GGCGTCTCACCAGCGGATTTTACCAGGAGATAATGCAGGGTCTCCGTCAAACCTTCGCTCAATTGATTGGGGCAAGGGGTGATGACATCGCACTTATTCCCTCTGTCAGCTACGGCATAACGACGGCGGCGAAGAACCTGAAGCTTGGCCCTGGCAAGCGGGTTTTGGTTATTGAGGAACAGTTTCCCTCCAACGTCTACCCCTGGCAAATGCTGGCCGCGCGCGAGGGCGGCGAGGTTCTCACCGTAAAACGCCCCAAAGAGGGTGGCTGGACCAAAGCCATAGAAGAAGCCTTGGACGAACGTGTCGCAATCGTCGCGCTGCCCAATCTGCACTGGACCGATGGCTCCTTGATCGATTTGGAGGCACTAGCGCCAAAAATTCATGGACTGGGCGCAGCTTTGGTGTTGGATCTTAGCCAAAGTCTGGGGGTCATGCCTCTCGATCTCGAAAAGCTCCGGCCCGACTATGTTGTGAGCGTTGGTTATAAGTGGCTGTTGGGTCCCTATGGCTGCAGCTATTTCTATGTCGCACCTCACCGCCAAGGGGGCCAGCCAATCGAAGATTCCTGGTCAGGACGAAAAGGGGCGGAGGATTCAAGCTCGCTCACCAACTACACCGAAGAATATCTCCCCGGCGCCCGTCGCTTCGATGTGGGAGAGCAGAAAGACTACATCACTCTTCCCATGGCTGAAGCGGCCTTAAAGCAGATTTTAGACTGGGGCACGCCTAGGATCATAGAAACGCTGAAGCCCTTGATGGGAAAACTTGCAGACGGCGCCGAGGCTCTAGGCCTGAAGCCGCCGCCAAAAGAGGAAAGGGCGCCTCATATCTTGGGCTTGGCTTTTCCTGAAGCCCCTGCGCGTGATTTGCCGAGCCGCTTGGCGCAGCAGGGGGTTTATGTGAGCCTGCGTGGCAATACGTTGCGTGTCTCTCCCCATCTTTATAATGATGAGCGCGACGTGGAGCGGTTCTTGAACGCACTGGATCGGCTTCGCCATCGTGGCGCTGCGTGAGCCGCGAAGGGGTGGCGGGGGCTCCTCGTATTCGCTAGGAACCGAGCTTTAATTTTAGGAGCCGCTATGTGCGGGCGCTATACGCTAACCACCCCGATCGAGGGAATTCGCCAAGCCTTCGAGGTGATGTCGAGCTTGAACCTGGCCGCGCGCTACAATATCGCACCAACGCAAGATGTTCCCGTAATCCGGCGGCGCAAGGGTGATGGGGGGAAAGAACTTGCGATGCTCCATTGGGGTTTGATCCCTTCTTGGTCAAAGGACGCAGGGAGTGCCGCACGCCTCATCAATGGCCGCTCTGAGACTCTAAGCGAAAAGCCATCCTTTCGCCGCGCCTTTGCCCAGCGGCGCTGTCTATTGCCTGCCGATGGCTTTTATGAATGGAAGACCGAGGATGGGGCCAAGCAGCCCTATTACATCACACGCACGGATGGTGAGGTCTTTGCCTTCGCAGGCCTTTGGGAGAGCTGGCAGGACCCGGTAAGCCACAAGACCGTCGAGAGCTGCTGCATCATCACGACGTCCGCTCATTCCTCCATTGCGGAGATACATCACCGCATGCCGGTCATCTTGCCACATGGGGCTGAAAGGCTTTGGCTTGATCCTCAATCCGAACAAAAGGATTTGCAGGATTTGTTCTTACCCTTTGCTGAAACGCCGATATCGGCAAGGCCCGTTAGTCGCCGGGTGAACAAGGTCGCGAACGATGACGCCGGGCTTTTATCGGAACCAGATCCGAGCGAATTCGCAGAACCTAGCGAAAAAGAAAAAGAGACGGCTTCCGCCAAGACAAAACCCGCGCAAGGCGAGCTTTTTTGATGCGAGCGCGAGGGTGTGTAAACAAGCTGAATGAGTGATTTATGGAATAAACCTGAAGAGCTTATTGTTCGAACTCGTGGTGATTTCCACTCAGCATAAGCTGGCCTGTCGCGCAATACTTCAAAAGACAATGCTGCTCGTTAAAGCTTTCATCAAGGTTCGCGAGCTGGCCGCACCGCGGGCAGTGCAGTGTCAAATAGAGGTTAATGCTTGCTGCTTGGTCTCCACGCTCCACGCATGGCATAGGCCAGATGCCCTTTGCGACAACTGGCACCCCGGGGACGGATTCCTCCTCATCCCTGCCTTCATCATATGCGAGAAACTTCCCGCCTTGGCGCTTGGCGCTATCCATGGTGATTACCTACCTGGTCTCTAATCATGGCGTCGTTTTAAAACTTTGCCTGCTCCGAGGAGCCACAGCCCGATTATTAAAGAGGAGTTTTCTTAAAAATTTATGGATAGCGCTCATAAGCAGTCAATCAAGTGCCAAGTTACAGCAAATGAATGGATCGTGGCCCATTATCGCTTCGGACGCTTTTGAATTAAAAAGTAACGTAGTATCAATGATATATAATGATTTTGTAATTTAATATATAAGGTCGTTCTATCGAATCTGGTTATTTGCTTTTCCTCTCTTCTGTTAGGGTATTAACTCCCGAAGAAGACAAGGACATATTACGTTTGGGGCCTTGAGGCGGGAGAAACGGGCTTTAATGTCGATTGAGGGCAAGCTGAAAGAGGCATTGGGATCGGACGTCCGGCGGACCAGCGAAGACGCCCTTTCGCAAAGGGCGTGGGTACTCCCATTGGCGGGTTGTCTCTGCTTAGGGGCAATGCTCTTTCTTTATCAGGAATTTGGGGACCGCTTCGCTTTACTTTTCGGAATCGGATTGGCTCTGGGGCTCACGCTTTTCCACGCCACGTTTGGTTTTGCTTCTTCATGGCGGCGCTTCCTCTTCGCAGGTGATGGTCATGGGATGCGCGCGCAAATCGTGATGCTTGCGCTCGCTAGTCTCGTATTTTTTCCGGTTTTGGCTGAGGGACGCTTTTTCGGTTCCGCTGTCGTGGGCGCTGTCGCCCCAGCGGGGCTATCGGTTGCCTTTGGCGCTTTTCTCTTTGGAATGGGGATGCAGTTGGCAGGCGGCTGTGCGTCGGGGACCCTCTACACCGCGGGCGGTGGTTCGATGCGGATGATGGTGGTTTTAGTGTTTTTCATGGCGGGCTCGCTTGCCGGTGCCGCGCACTTACCGTTCTGGCTGGATGTGGTGCGTGGTGAGCGTTTCTCCCTCGTTAGCCACTACGGCGCGGGTGGCGGGCTGGGCATACAGCTGGTAATTTTGGCGGTGATCTTTTGGGGCACTTACCTTCTGGACCGGCTAAGAAAGACAAAGACACCTAGCAGTTCCGCACCGCTGAAAGACGAAGGAAACGGATTATCGCGAATTTTGCGCGGGCCTTGGCCGCTTTATGTTGGGGCGGCCGCCCTTGCCCTGCTCAACATTGCGACAATGGCGACCGCGGGGCACCCTTGGACGATTTCCTTCGGCTATACCCTCTGGGGCGCGAAGATAGCGGGCGCGGTCGGTTGGGATGTGAGCAGTTGGGCCTTTTGGACTTGGCCCGGTCCGAAGCGGGCCTTGGCCGGTTCAATTTTTGAGAACACGACCTCGGTTATGAATTTCGGCATTCTTTTTGGGGCATTTTTGGCAGCAGGCCTTGCTGGCCGTTTCAAGCCGTCGCTTCGCACTTTGGATCCACGCAGTGAAGGGCGCCGCCTTTTCGCAGCAGTCCTCGGCGGATTACTGATGGGCTATGGCGCCCGCCTCGCGTTTGGCTGCAACATCGGCGCTTACTTCAGTGGAATAGCCTCAGGCAGCCTGCACGGCTGGCTATGGTTGGCGAGCGCCATGGCCGGGACCTATTTCGGCGCTAAATTAAGACCTCGATTTGCCTTATCCCGTCTTTAAAGACGAGCC
>CAXMNO010000377.1:0-5027 GCA_964194655.1 uncultured Acidimicrobiia bacterium | reverse complement strand
CTCAAGGCCGACATTGAGCTGCCCGCGCCCGCCGTCCAACATAACAAGGCTTGGCCAGGTATCAGATTCTCGCGCCGGATCTTCCTTTAGGGCGCGGGAAAAGCGCCTGGTTAGCACTTCGCGCATCATTGCGTAGTCGTCGGCGTTTTTGACCTGCGAGGTGCCAGATTCGCGTGCGGCGTTTTTCTCTTCGCCCTGCGACTTAATCGAGAACTTGCGGTAGGCGTTTTTCCGGAATCCCTCTGCACCCGCGACGACCATCGCACCATAAGGGTTGCTTCCTTGCACATGGCTGTTGTCGTAGACCTCAATACGCTCAGGCGGTGCATCAAGATTGAAAGTCTCCGCCATACGTCGATAAAGCTGCTGTTGACTGCCGCTTTCAGCCAGGCGCCGCGCTAGGGCTTCGCGCGCATTTCGTGCCGCTTGTATTACGAGGCCCCGCTTGGTCCCGCGTGAGGGCACCAAAAGGTGCACACGGCGTCCCGCGGCGTGGGTGAGGGCTTCTTCTATAAGATCGCTCTCGCAAGGCCGATGGCTTAGCAGGAGCAACTTTGGTGGCGGCTTGTTGTCATAGAACTGTGAGACGAAGGCCGCCAATACGTCTTGTGGTTCCATGGCTTTATCGTGGCTTGGAAAGTATGCGCGGTTGCCATAGTTGCGCCCGGCACGAAAAAAGAAGACCTGGATACAAGTCTGTCCCGCCTGCTGCTCGGCTGCAATCACGTCGGCATCGTCGACGCCTTCGACGTTAATTTCCTGATGCGATTGAATATGCGCAAGCGCCTTGATGCGGTCCCGGTAGCTGGCCGCGCTCTCAAAGTCGAGGCGCCCAGCAGCCTCTTCCATGGACGTGGCCAGTTGCTGCTGTAGTTGGCCTGCTCGACCGCTGAGGAAGGCGTGCGCTTCTTCCACCAAGCGCTTGTAGTCGTCCTTGGAGATTTTATCGACACAAGGCGCCGAGCAGCGCTTTATTTGGTAGAGCAAGCAGGGCCTGGAGCGCTGCGTAAAGACGGAATCCGAACAAGATCGCAATAGAAAAGCTCGCTCAAGTGCGGTGATCGTGCGGTTGACCGCACCTGCCGAGGCGAAGGGGCCGAAGTAGTCCCCACCGACCTCGCGCGCACCGCGATGCTTGGTCAAACGGGCAACCGCGTGATCGTCGGTGATGAGAATATAGGGAAAGGACTTGTCATCGCGCAGCAAGACATTGTAGCGGGGCATCAAGCGCTTGATGAGATTGCTCTCAAGGAGCAACGCCTCGACTTCGCTTGAGGTTTCCACGACCTCAAGCGACGTTGTCTCAGAGACCATTCGCTGAAGTCTGTAGGGCAGACGCGATAGCTGCGTGTAGCTGGTCACCCGGCGTTTGAGGTTCTTCGCCTTGCCGACATAAAGGGCATCTCCCTTATAATCGATCATGCGGTAGACCCCAGGACTCATGGAGAGCGTCTTGAGTGCTTTCTCAATAGTCTCAACCCCTTGCCGCAGCCGGCCACCCTCGGTCGCAATCGGCGCACCTGCTGCGTGCTCGTCGCTGGCCATTGCCGAGCGCTTGCCGCCGTCTGAGGGGTCTTGGGGGAGAATCTCTTTGCTGCGTTTAGCCATCGTTTAGAGGAAATCAGGAAGGCAAGAGTTGGTCAACTTCTTGATCCAGTGCTTGCCATAATTCGAGAAGTCCCTGGTATGGCAGCAAGAACTCCGGTTATCCACGATTCTTGTGGATAACTCTGTAGGCAAGTGCCGATAGAACCTCTCTAGTCCAAGAACAGCAAGGGGTTGCTTCGAATTGCCTATTTTTTGTGCAAAAAATATAAGCATTTGATTGCATTACATTTATTCAAAGTCAAGCGCAATCAAGAAATAAGTAAATATTCCTATTGCTAATATTCGATAGTTTCATGACCGAATCTAAACGCCTGTGTAAAACTTTAGCCAGTTTCGTTATGGAATCAGTGATATGGCAAGGGGTTAGCATCTAAACGTACGCTCAGACGGAATGATCAATCCGCGTTCTGGACATCTCAATTCCGATACCCTCCACATCGTCATAGCGATCGAGTTTCAGGATTCGCACCCGTGTCGAGAGGATATTTTCAAAAGCAAAGAATTTACTCGCCAGCGCATCTGCTAGCGTCTCCAGAAGCTGGTAACTGCTGGTCCCGCAAACGCCTCTCAATGCCCGCACGACAACGCCGTAGTTTAGGACTTCGTAAAACTCGTCGTGGCTTGGGGGGGCAGGCTGCAATTCCAAATCGACCTCGATCTTCAGGCGTTGCGGTGTGTCGCGCTCTTCGGCCGTGACCCCAATTGTGGCCAAGCATATAAAATTATGAACGATTATCTTCTGGGATGAAGGCGTCGTATTTTGCAGAGCTTTTTGCAGCTCTTGCGGCGAGGGTGGGGTTGTAATGTCGCTCATCAGAAGGGGTCCTCAGGTGGTCGGCGAATGAGGTGATTACCCGAATCGAGGGCAAGCATCTGGCCGGTCACAGATTTGCAGGAAATAAAAAAGCGAAGTGCGGCGCAAACTTCAGAAGGTGGCCCGCTGCGGCCTAGCGGTAGCGCTGAGACTGCTTTTTGGAAGTCTTCGTCGCTGGTGTTTCGTTCTGGTAGGCAATAACCAGGACCGATACCAACGACCCGGATACGAGGGGCAAGCGCGATCGCCAAGCTGCGTGTCAGCGCCCAAAGCCCGGCCTTGGAGAGGCTGTAGGAAAGGTGGGAGCCTGGCAGTGCCAAAACGCGTTCATCCAGTAAGTTGACCACCAAGCCTCCGGCGTCCGCTGGCAGGGCCAGAGCAAAATCCTGGGTGAGAGCGAAGGGAGCGCGCAAGTTCGGCTCCATGTGGCTGTCCCAGCTCTCACGGGTGCTATTGGCGATAGTGTCGTTCTCAAATATCGATGCGTTGTTGATTAGAAGGCCGATCGGGCCGAGTGCCACGGTTGCACGAGGCAACAGGGATCGCGTCTCCTCCTCAATGGCGAGGTTCGCCTGCAGCGTTATCGCCTTTCCTCCGCGCGCCTTGATCTCCTCGCAGAGGTTTTCGGTATCTGCAGTACTGGTGTTGTAGTGGAGTGCAAGAGCCCATCCGTCCTCAGCCAGCGCAAGCGCAACGGCGCGTCCGATGCGACGCCCGGACCCGGTGACAAGAGCAGCCGGCGGATAGCTATCAGGGTGGGCATGGGGCCCATATACCGTTTCACTCATTTCCGATTGTTCCAAGGTTTCACCTTAATACACCTGGCTCCTCAGGCTTGAAGACCAAGGATATGTACAGGGTCTAGAAAAAGACGCCCCTGGTCTTTGCCACGCCATCCCTCGGGTCTTTATAGCTGTATGGCGCCGTTGACGAATTGGTATGTGATGAAAGCCGCATAGAGAATGAGGAACCCCACGCCTTCCAGCCGACCGATTGGACGAGCAAAAACAATAAATGGCAGCAAGATCAGAGATGCTGCGACCATGCCCCAGATGTCCATAGCAAGAACTTCTTCGGCGACGTTAAAGGGTACGATCAGCGCCAGTACGCCCAAGATCAGCAATATATTGAAGGTATTGGAGCCGATAACATTGCCAAGCGCAACATCGGTTTGACCGCGTATACCTGCAACGATTGCTGTTGCCATCTCCGGCAGCGAGGTTCCGATTGCAACAAGCGTTAGGCCGATGACCGTTTCTGAAATACCCGCGGCCCGCGCGAGAGAAACCGCGCCTTCGATCAGCATCACAGAGCCACCGACAAGCCCCGCAAGCCCCGATACGAGAAGCAAGATCGAAACTGGAAGCGAGCAGGGCTTTTCCCCGACATCTTCCAGAACTTCCTCTTTCACTTCCTTCCTGCCGCGCTTATCCGCCCTATATCCATACCAAATATAGATCGTGAGGCTGGCCAGCATGATGCCGCCATGTATGGGTCCTATCTTCCCCATATAGGCGAAGATGACGAATAGTGCCGTTGCGGCCAACATGACGAAGGTATCGCGCAGACCCATTTTCGGATTGATCGAGATTGGCTTTAAAAGAGCACCTACGCCCAAAATCAGCAACACGTTCGCGATGTTCGACCCGACGACATTGCCAACGCCCACATCGGTCACGCCCTCCAGCCCAGCTGTAACGGTGACAAGCAGTTCAGGCATCGAGGTCGCGCAAGCAACGATCGTCAATCCGATCAATAGGGGTGGGAGGTTAGCGCGCAGTGCAATGGAGACGGCACCGCGCAGTAGAAATTCACCACCAAAGAAGAGCAGCGCTAGACCGCCACCGGTCAACAGGAAAGCCGTTGCCGTCATTATCGTTTTTTATCCTTCGTTGGCGACCCGGCAAAGCCGGAGTAAGAATTACAGCTGCGCGAAACGCAAATTTATAGCTAAATGGCGTTTTTGGTCCTCATTTGCAACGCGTTTTACAACACGCTAATGAGCCCCGACCCACAGCACGCCGCTATAAAAGTGAGTTCATGGTTAGAGACTGGAAATTCCGGCACCCCCGAATCTGCTTTTTCGGGCCTACTCTCTAGGTTTTAGATCGAGAGCCGCTGAATTCATGCAGTAGCGCTTGCCGGTCGGCTCGGGACCATCATCGAAGACGTGCCCTATGTGAGCATCACAGCGAGAACAGGTGATCTCCGTGCGCACCATCCACAGGGTTTTGTCGCTATGTTCCTCGACCGCGTCGCCCGTGACCGGTTGCCAGAAGCTTGGCCAACCTGTTCTGGAGTCGTACTTGGTATTGGAATCGAACAGCTCCTGGCCGCAGCAAATACAGCTATAGACGCCGTCGGCCTTGGCATTGTGATAGCGTCCGCTAAACGCTCTTTCCGTGCCGGCCTTGCGCGTGACCTTATAGGCTTCAGGCGATAGCTGGGCGCGCCATTCCGCATCGCTTTTTTGTATCTTTTCACCCATCTTCCACGTCCACTAGCTGATTTTGTGATCAAAGCTTTACTTTAATCCAATAAGATTTGCGGTAGCTTTTTCGTGACCGGCGAGAAATCCGTCAAAAAAAGCTGCCAGTGGGGTTGT
>CAXMNO010000376.1:0-9641 GCA_964194655.1 uncultured Acidimicrobiia bacterium | reverse complement strand
AAAGGAAAGACGCGGTCAACGATTGGGCGCAGGCGGTGGAGGGCGATGGCGCGGTTCATTGCCTCGAAATCGACCTTGGGGGCGAGTGTGATGCCTTGCAGGCGCACGCGCCGCATCACAAGGCTATAGACGCGCGCATCCATTGTTTGGCCACCTAGCACACCCATGAGGGAGATCGTGCCGCCTGTGCGGATGGCTTGCAGCGATTGTGGCAAGGTGCCGCCGCCGCCTGTCTCAACGATGATATCCACGCCGCTGTTATTGTTGCCGGGGCCGCCGCTGATTTCCTTGGCCGTTTTGCCCCATTCTGGGTTTTGCAGATAGTTGATCGTGTGATCGGCGCCGAGTTCGCGCGCACGGGCCAACTTTTCATCGCTTTTGGAGGTGATAATGACCTCCGCCCCCGCCATCTTCGCGAATTGGAGGGCGAAGAGCGCGACGCCGCCTGTTCCCAAGATCAAGACGGTGTCGCCTGGCTTGACCCCTTGGCCGATGACCGCAGCCCAGGCCGTTAAACCAGCACAGGGCAGCGTCGCCGCCTCCGCATCGCTTAGGTGTTCAGGGGTTTTGACGAGGCCGCTGGCCTTCACCACCATGTATTCGCTCAAGACGCCGTCGAGTGGCCCGCCAAGCGAAGAGAAGCTCGCGTTGTCGTCTAGTTCTCCGGCCAGCCAATCTTGGAAGAGGAGGGGGCAGACCCGCTCCCCCACGCTCAAGCCTTCGACACCTTCGCCCAATGCCTCGACAACGCCAACGCCGTCGGAAACGGGGATGAGGGGGAGGGAACCGGCGCGCCGTCCATAGCCGCCGCTCGCCACCACCAAGTCGCGGTAGTTCAGGGAAGCGGCCTTCATTTTCAAAAGCACTTCCCCAGGACCTGGGGTCGGCGTGGGGCGTTCGGCGAGCTTTAGGTTCTCTACGCCCCAGTCGCCTGCTATCTCCTGGACGCGCATGGGATTGCTATTCGATTTCGGCGACCGCGTCGATCTCGACCGCGATGCCCATGGGTAAGGATCCAGCCGAAACAGCAGCGCGGGCGTGACGGCCTTTGTCGCCGAAAACCTCGACCATCAAATCAGAAGCGCCGTTGATCACCTTGGCCTGATCGGTGAAATCTGGCGTGGAGTTGACGAAACCGCCAAGCTTTACGATTCGCTTTACGCGGTCGAGATCACCGCCGGTCGCGGCCTTCAACTGAGCGATAATGTTGGTCGCGCAAAGGCGGGCGGCCGCCTGTCCCTCTTCTAGGGAGATATTGGCGCCCAATTTGCCGATATGCTGGAATTCACCGTCCTTTAGGGTCACTTGCCCGGATATGAAGACGAGATTTCCGGTGACGACGTAGCCGACATAGTTGGCAACGGGGGCCGCGGGTTCACTAATCTCGATGCCGAGTTCAGCCAGGCGCGCGTCGATTTTTCCTGCCATGGGGGATCCTTTCCTTCAATGAACCATCATGTTTGCTTTTGGCGGCGAAGATTAGGGGCTGCAGGCGGAGGGTACAAGCGCTGGGTGATGAGATTCCCGGAGTATCGTTTAAGGAAACCCTCTGTTCGCGCCGTTGGCTGGGTTATAGTTCGGTGATTGGGAGAATGCGTGATGTCGGAACTTTTGAACCGCGCCATCCATGCCGTCGTTTTTGATTTAGGTGGCGTGCTCTGCGGGTTCGACCCAGCCCGCCGCCTCGCCGCTATTTCTGATGCAACGGGGCTGGCACCTGAGGAAATTCAGGCCCGCATCTGGGACTCCGGTTTTGATGGCGAGTGCGATGCCGGACGGCATAGTCTTGATCAGATTCTCCAAGAAATTCCTAGGCGATTGGGCGTCTCGCTCTCCCCTGAAGAGGTAACCGCCCTCTACTTCACAGCCTTTCCAGAAGATGAACCGGTCCTCGCCCTGGTCGACCGCCTAAAGCCCGATGTCGGCCGGTCAATCCTGACGAATAACGGCCCATTGATACGTCACGGCCTGCCCATTCATGCCCCTGGTGTGGTTGCCCGCTTTCCAACGGACATCTGCTTGGCGTCCGACTTCGATGATGTGAAGCCTTCCCGCCAAGTCTATGACGGCATGGCGGTGCACTTGGGATTGGCGCCGGAGACGCTGCTTTTCATCGATGACTCCGCAAAGAACGCTGAAGGTGCCGAGGCCGCAGGCTGGCAGGCGTATCACTTCCAGAATGCAGCAGGACTAGAGCGGGCGTTGGAAGAAGCCAAGGTGTTGAGCTGAAAAGAGAAGGGGCACGAGATTTCTCCCGCGCCCCTTCCTTTAGGCTGGCTTAATTGTAACGCTTCTTAAGAACAGCCGCTTGTTGATCCGCAGGTGGTACATTTGAGGCAGGTGCCGTTGCGGACCAGGGTGAAGTTGCCGCATTCTCCGCAGTTATCACCTTCATAACCCTTCATGCGGGCTTCGCGAACGCGCTCTAGGCGCTTATCCACGGTGCGCCGGACGGTGCTTTCGACTTGGATGCTACCGCCTTGGGTTTCTTGAACCGAGATTGACTCGCTGCTGGTTGAAGAGGCCATCGTCGCGCCCGCACTGCCTTTGGCCTTACCGCTGTTGCCGCCCTCGAACACGAGCAACTGGTTTCGGACATAACCGCTGGAGGCGTAGCGTTTGATCTGCTCGGCCACCACTTCCTCTTCGCTCTCTGGCAGATTGCCCTGGCCATCACCGCGTCCGATGGCATCGGGCATGATGTCACTGGGTTCCACATGGGCCAGATCGTTGCGGCCGAGGTAGGAGATGGCGAGTTCGCGGAAGATGTAATCGAGTACCGAGGTCGACATCTTGATCGCGTCATTACCCTCCACCATGCCCGAGGGCTCGAAACGGGTGAAGGTATAGGCCTCGACAAACTCCTCCAACGGCACGCCGTATTGCAGACCGATTGAGATGGCGATGGCGAAGTTGTTCATCAAACTGCGGAAGGCCGCACCTTCCTTGTGCATGTCGATGAAGATTTCACCAACCGAACCGCCTTCGTACTCTCCGGTCCTGAGGTAGACCTTGTGACCGCCGACGATGGCCTTTTGCGTGTAGCCCTTGCGCCGTTGCGGCAGCTTATCGCGACCCTTCGCTTGATGGATTATCCGCTCGATCACCCGTTCAGCGACGATCTGTGCACGTTCGGGCTGGGCTGCCGCGGCCAAGTCCTCAGCGGCATCGGCTGCCCCATCCAAATCCTCGAAGATGTTGGAGGAGAGTGGCTGTGAGAGTTTGGAGCCATCGCGGTAAAGCGCGTTGGCCTTCAAGCCCAGCTTCCAGGAAAGCAGGTAGGCAGCCTCGCATTCCTCAACAGTTGCGTCGCCCGGCATGTTGATGGTCTTGGAGATCGCACCGGAGATATAAGGCTGAGCCGCTGCCATCATGCGGATGTGACTATCGACCGAAAGGGCGCGCTTACCGTTGCGCCCGCACTTATTGGCACAGTCGAAGACAGGGAGATGCTCGTCCTTCAGATCATGCGCGCCTTCCAGCGCCATGGTGCCGGTGCAGTACCCATTGGCGGCCCCGATCTCCTTCTTGGTGAAGCCAAGGCTGCTTAGCATGTCGAAGGAGAAATCATCCAGTTGGTCTTCCGTGAAGCCCAAGACGGCGGTGCAGAAATCAGCGCCCAGCGTCCACTTGTTGAAGACGAACTTGATATCGAAGGCACTTGCCAAGGCGGCTTCGACGGATGCAAGGGTTGCGGCTGTAAAGCCTTTGGCGCGCAAGGCCTCGTGATTGACACCGGGGGCGCCTTCGAGCGTACCGCGGCCAACCGCATGGCGGACGATGCGTTCCACCTGATCCGGGGTGTAGCCAAGTGTTTTGAGGGCCTCGGGCACCGTGCGGTTGATGATCTTGAAGTAACCGCCACCGGCCAGCTTTTTGAACTTCACAATGGCGAAGTCCGGTTCGATCCCCGTGGTATCGCAATCCATGACCAGTCCGATGGTGCCGGTTGGTGCCACCACGGTTGCTTGCGCATTGCGATAGCCATGCTCGATGCCGAGCGACAGGGCTTCGTCCCAGGCATCGCGCGCTGCCTTAGCGAGATCGCTATTCGGGCAAATATTCGCATTCAAGGCGACCGGGCTGATGGCAAGGTCCTCGTAACCTGCGCTTTCCCCGTGAGCGGCGCGGCGATGGTTGCGGATGACCCGCAGCATGGCGTCTGAATTGGTGTCATAGCCGGGAAAGGCGCCCATGAGGCCCGCCATCTCGGCGGAGGTTGCGTAGGCACGGCCCGTCATGAGTGCACTAATGGCCGCACAAAGCTCGCGTCCCTTTTCGCTATCGTAGGAAAGGCCGGCCGCCATCAAAAGCCCGCCGAGGTTCGCATAACCAAGGCCAAGCGTGCGATAGCGGTAGGAAAGCTCGGCAATGCGTTTGGAGGGGAACTGCGCCATCAAGACGGCGATTTCCAGCGTCACCGTCCACAGGCGAACGGCATGCTCGAAATTCTCGATCTCAAATTGACCATCCTCATCGCGAAAGGTCATTAGGTTGAGGGAGGCCAGATTGCACGCCGTATCGTCCAGGAACATATATTCCGAACAGGGGTTGGAGGCATTGATCCGCCCTGAATTGGGACAAGTATGCCAGTCGTTGATCGTGGTGTCGTACTGCAGCCCCGGATCGGCGCATGACCAGGCAGCAAAGCCAATCTGTTCCCAAAGATCGCGCGCTTTCAGCGTTTTGGCGACCTTGCCGCTCGAGCGGAAGCGCAACTGCCATTCGCCATCTTCCTCGACCGCTTGCAAGAACTCATCCGGTACGCGGATCGAGTTGTTGGAGTTTTGGCCGGAAACCGTCAGATAGGCTTCGGAATCCCAATCGGTGTCATAGGTGCGGAAGTCGATATGGGTAAAGCCTTGCTTTGCATACTGTAGAACCCGGTAAGTATAGTTATCAGGTACAAAGGCTTTGCGTGCGGTCCGCATGGCGTCTTTCAAGGCCGGGTTTTTCTTGGGATCGATCGCTTCTTCGATATTTTCAAGATCGCTCTCGTGACAGGCGCCCAGAACGGCATTCAAGTGCTGCTCGCAATGCTTGGACCCAGCAACGAGCGCTGCGACCTTCTGCTCCTCAATCACTTTCCAGTTGATGTAATCCTCGATATCGGGGTGATCGACATCGACGGTCACCATCTTGGCAGCCCGCCTTGTCGTGCCACCTGATTTGATTGCACCGGCTGCCCGGTCGCCGATCTTCAAGAAAGACATGAGGCCCGAGGACTTGCCGCCACCTGACAAGGATTCGCCAGAACCGCGGATTTTCGAGAAGTTTGTGCCGGTGCCAGAGCCATATTTGAACAAGCGTGCCTCACGGGTCCAAAGATCCATGATGCCGTTTTCGTTCACGAGGTCGTCGTCAACCGACTGAATGAAGCAGGCGTGAGGCTGCGGATGCTCGTAAGAACCCTTGGAGCGTGTCAGCTTACCGGTCTGGAAATCGACATAGTGATGGCCCTGGCTTGGCCCATCGATGCCATAAGCCCAGTGCAGGCCGGTGTTGAACCACTGCGGGGAATTGGGCGCGCCCATCTGCTTGGCCAGCATGTAGCGCATCTCATCGAAATAGGCTCGCGCATCTTCTTCCGTGTCGAAGTAGCCGCCCTTCCAGCCCCAATAGGTCCAGGTGCCAGCCAAACGGTCGAAAACCTGCTTCGCCGAGGTCTCGCCGGTCGAGCGTTCTTCCTCGGGAAGATCCTTCAGCTTCTTACGATCAGGCTCTGAACGCCAAAGCCAGGAGGGAACGGAGTTCTCTTCAACACCGCGCCGCGCTAATGGAATACCGCGCTTACGGAAATATTTCTGCGCCAAGATGTCGGAGGCGACCTGCGACCAGGCGGCTGGTACCTCGATATCCTTGGCATGAAAGACCACGGACCCATCGGGGTTGCGAATTTCACTCGACGTACGGCGGAATTCTATTGAGTCGTAAACGTCTTCCCCTGCTTGCGTAAAACGACGCGCGATCCGCATTCTTTCCCCCTATTTTTTACTCTGGCATACTAAGAATTGCCTGATGAATCCCCTCGCCTCGCAAAAGCAGAGCTGATTCGCCCCGTTTCCCCTTTTCGCAAAAGGTGTTGCAGGCGCGCCAAACACTGTCTCAATCCGGCTCATCGCGGCAGGCCCTTAATAAAACACAAAATCCTGTGGTGTTCCACAATACTTTGTGGTTGACATGAATTAAGCCACGACACCTAGGGTCAGAAATCGTGGTTAAAATAATGTTAAGCTTTCGGGAATCGGCGGAATCTGGGCAATCGGGCCGCGTATGTGACCACAATATCTAGCTGTTTTATCCTCGTCGGGTCGAGATTTGTCCCCGACTCGGTCACACCCTAAATTCAGGCGGAGACGCGCGCTTCGGCGCTGCTATAGTATGTTTGGCGCAGTGCATAGAAGTCGGGAGCCAGAAGAGGCGGAGTCGCAAATTATTGGGGTGAGCGGTATGAGTGAGGCGGGGCCAATCTTTATCGATTGTCTACAGTATGGGCGCTGGTCGGAGAAGATCTTCCGCCAAATGCGCGAAGGCCGTCTCGCCGCCGTTCATGTCACAATTGCCTACTGGGAAGACTTCCGCGAAACGGTCGAGCGAATCGTCGAATGGAACGCGCGTTTCGAGCATTACGCCGATCTCATCAGGCCGGTACACACGGGCGGTGACGTTCGCTTGGCGGCGGCGGAAGATCGCACAGGCATTATCTTTGGGGCGCAAAATTGTTCCCCCATCGAAGACGACATCGGCCTTGTGCAAGTTCTGCACGATCTGGGCCTGCGCTTTATGCAATTGAGCTACAATAACCAAAGCCTGCTCGCGACCGGCTGTTATGAGCAAGAAGACCCGGGCATCACCCGCATGGGGCGCGAGGTCATCCGCGAGATGAACCGCGTCGGCCTCGTCATCGATATGTCGCACAGTGCCGAGCGCTCGACCTTAGAGGCAATTGAACATTCCAGCAGGCCGATCGCCATCACACACGCCAATCCCGGGGCCTGGCATCCAGCCTTGCGCAACAAATCCGATGATGTGTTGCGGGCGCTTGGTGAGAGTGGGGGCATGCTGGGTTTCAGCCTCTATCCCCACCATCTAAAAGACAAAACGGACTGCACTCTCCAATCCTTTTGCGAAATGGTGGCGCGGACGGCGGATTTGATGGGGGTTCAGCGAATTGGTATCGGCTCCGACCTTTGCCAGGACCAGAGCGATTCGGTAGTGGAATGGATGCGCAATGGCACCTGGACCAAGACCAAGGACTTCGGCGAAGGCTCGGTCAAGGAAGCCGGTTTTCCAGAACAACCCGATTGGTTCACCGATAACCGTCACTTCCCAAACCTGGCTGCAGGCTTGAAGGAGGTCGGCTTTAGCGATGAGGAAGTTGCTGGGATTATGGGCGGTAACTGGCTTCAATTTTTTGACCGTTCTTTTGGAAAAGAAGGCGCGGCGGCGGCGAGATGAGCGAGGCGTTCGAGGCAAAGGATGCCCGCCTGGACCTGCGGCCCCCTGAAGAGGTGATGCAGCTTCGCCGTTTAGGCTCTTTCCATGCAACACGTCTTAGCTTCATGCGCTCGCTTCTTCGCAGAATGGCGCGCGAGGACTGGACGGTTACGCGGGAACTCTTTGATCTTGATGTGAAAGGCGTTGGGCAAGCGGTTTACCGCCTCGATATGCCCGCAGGATCGGTGCGGCTTTTTGCCTTTGGCCACGAATTGCCGGATGAGGAGCGAACGGACCGTGTGATCGCCACCAGGTGGGATGCGACCTTCACCTTGGGCGAGCTAGAGGCGGATCAGGCGACCTTGGCCCGTCTTGCCGCTAACGTCCCGCTGCAAGAAGCAGGGCGCTGCTCGCCACATGAATTTGTCCTCTCGCGCGCAAATAAGTCCGTACGTCTATTTGATCATGTCGTCGAAGCGCTCTCCGAAGGCCGCCAGCCGGAGGCCGAAAAATTGCTCGCGGTGGGTTATCTCATGCGCACGACGGCGGTTTACGGAAATGGCAAATTCGGGCTCTCGGATCTGGAAAACACCTTCGATAAGGGCCTCTTCAGCCGGCCTTTTGAGGCTGAGTTACTCACGGTTTATCTGATCCGTGAATATACTTTCGACCTCATCGCCCACTTAGCACACGTCAAGAATCCAGACCATGCCACGACACTTTCCGAGAAGTCCAAGCGCATGCTTGGCATCGGTAACGCAACCGGCCTTGGCATGGCCCCTTTCCTTGTGCGTCACCCGCAGCTCATTGGCCGATGGATCGAAGCGCGAGAAACGGCGATCGCCCGTGTTTTGGCTAGAACCTCCGCGCAGCCAGAAAAACGCGAGCACTTCTTTCAAACGCTTGCGCGCGCGTGCGCCCACCTGGAAGAATGGCATACCGACGACCCACGCCAGGGGCCAAGAGTCTCGACACTGCGCGAGGAGATGCAGGCCTTTCGAGGTTGGCTTGAAACGCCTGAAAGCAATCCCTTCCATAGAGCAAAACCCTGGGCCACTATCGCCAAAACAGCGCGCCTGCGTCTCTCCCTTGAAGGTCAGGAGTTGGTCATGAGCCTCCTTCTCGAGCCGCACGGCGATCTTATTGATGATTTGGAGAGTTGCTTGAGCGTTAAGGAGCATCTCACCCTCGACCCCACCATGCCGATTTCGCGCCTTTTAGCGCTGATCGAGGAAAATTACGGCTGGGCCCTTGGCCGCGATTATAGCGACCCGGATGAGCAGTATCGCTTTTGGTATGTATCCGCGGATAAGCTGGAACCCCGCCTGGGCGAACGGCATAGAGATCCGGGCGCTGAAATTGAGATGCCACTGGGCATAGCGCGCGACGTTGCTGCTCTTCATGCCACGCTTGCTGGACGTGATGGCGATGGTCTTGTTGCCGAGTTCTTGCTGGAGCGGCCGGAATTCAGGCCCCTTATCCGGCGCATTCAAGGCTTGGCCGCTTGTCCCTATGCGGAGATCCACGAGAATCTTCTAGCGCGCGAAGTCGTGGCGGTCGATCTACTGCGTTGTAAGCTTGCGATTTTTGGGGCTGCCAAATTTGATCCCAAATCCGACCGCTGGACCCGGATTACAATGTACCAAGGGGCGCCTTCGCTGACAGAGTTGGACGGCGAGACAGCAGACGACTGGGCCTTTGCGAGCTTTCATCCATGATTGTTACGATGAGTGAACTGCGCGCGAGCGTTCAAAAGGCTCTCATCGGCGCAAGCGCACCGGCAGGTATCCGCGAAGATGGGGGCGAGGCCGCTTTGTGGCTGGAGGCGCGCGCCATTCCCGCCATCAGGTGGGTCTTGGAGGTATTGGAGAGAGGAGCAGACACGCGGGGCCGTGCCGATCTTCGAAATCCGCTGCGAGGCTCCAATGAGGTTATCTTTGATTTCGATGGCGGTTCGGCGCTTTACCTGGGTCCGCTGTTATTCGACTTCCTTGCAAGCGAGGAATATCGCACCGCAAAGCCGGTCAATTTTATAATAAAGGGGCTCGTCCACGGGGCATTTCTCCTGCCGCTGTTGGAAGAGCGCGGCGATCAAAGAGAGCGGATTTCTCTCGCCACAGCAGAGCAGGACCTTATAGCCATCGCAGGCCCGGACGGCCTTTCGCTTGGTGGGGATTGGGCCCGAGGCGCTGGGGCCAAGGATT
>CAXMNO010000375.1:0-3167 GCA_964194655.1 uncultured Acidimicrobiia bacterium | reverse complement strand
GGTCTGGAGCTAGATGACGAGACCTTCCAATTCGTTGTGGAAGAACTAACGGTCAATAATAACTATGATCTCGCCTGCTATCAGCCGCGTTTCATCATCGATCAGGTGATTTCCGGCTGCAAATTTCGAGGCGAAGGCCTCGCAATAAAGCGAGATCTCGTGGCGAGAGCTTTGGGTAATCTCTTCGCCAAACCTTCGCAAAAACCCACTGCAAAAGCGAAGACGGGTGATGCGAAGGCTCAGCAGGCTGAAGTTACCGCAAACCTCAAGAATGGTGAGGCTGCATCGCTAGACGAGGCGCCGGTCGCAGCAGCATAGCTCGCTAGAACCATCATCGAACGCCACTAGCCGAGCTATCTTATCCTTGCACGACTTAGCGCCTTGATCGCTTGATCGCCTGCTGTCCCTTGATGTAAACGTTTCCAAAAATTCCGTGAAGGGGCGATTTTGTCGCTTGCACGACAGAGCCTAGGCGTTTCAGGTATTGTCAAAGCAAACGCAAAAAGCAATCTTTGCTGTCACTATGAATGGGCCGTCCGCCGGTATTTGAGAGCGGCGGTTTTTGATGAGGAATTTAAGAGATGCAATCGCATGCGCGGGTAGTGATCGTCGGTGGTGGTATGATGGGCGCGGGCCTGCTTTATCACCTAGCGGAGGAAGGTTGGACGGACATCGTCCTGATCGAAAAGGGTGAGTTGACGTCCGGCTCTACCTGGCACGCGGCTGGGCAATGCGCCCATTTCATCGCCGATTACAACATGGCGAAGATTCACGATTACGGCACCAGGCTCTACCCGAAGCTGGAGGAAAAGACCGGCCAATATGTTTCCTGGCATGGCTGCGGCGGTATCCGCTTTGCCTTGACCGAGGCGGATGTCGATTACTTCAAGCATGTGGAAGGCATCGCCAAAATGCTGGGCTTCCATATGGAAATTATTGACGTTGAGAAGATCAAGCAGATCAATCCTTTCGTGAACACCGACGGTGTGCTCGCCGGCGCCTGGACGACCGAGGATGGCCACGTTGACCCAGCGGGCTGCTGTAACGCGCTGGCCAAGGGCGCGCGCGATATGGGTGCCACCATTATCCGCCGCAATCGTGTGACGGATATCCGCCAAAAAATCACTGGCGAGTGGGAAGTGATTACCGAGCAAGGCAACATTACTTGCGAGCATGTGGTGAACGCAGGCGGTTGCTATGCCCGGCAAGTGGCTCAAATGGTGGGATCGGACGTTCCGATCACCAACATGAAGCACACCTATATCGTGACCGAACCCATCCAGGAATTCTTGGACCGCGATGAAGAAATGCCGGTCATGCGCGATCCCTATCCGTCATCCTATTATCGCCAAGAACAAAAAGCAGGCCTGATTGGTATTTATGAGACCCAGGGCTCTGCAGAATGCTGGCCCCACCGGGGCGGCTGGCCGGAATGGGATAGCGAGAATGAACTTTTCGATGCCGATTTCGACAACCTGACCCCCTTCATCGAGAAGGTGATGGAGCGTATGCCGATGTGGTCCGACACGGGCATCAAGCGCGTGGTTTGCGGTGCCATTCCACACACCCCTGATGGCAATCCGCTTTTGGGCCCAACGGCTGGTCTGAAGAATTTTTGGCAGTGCAACGGCGCTTCTATTGGTATTGCAGCAGGAGCTGGTTGCGGCAAGTACCTCGCTCAGTGGATGGTGCATGGGGACAGTGAAATTAATATGGCCGGGCTCGATCCCCGGCGCTTTGGCGGCCATGCCCCAGGTGACTACACGAAGGCGCGCTCGCACGAAGATTACGAGCATATGTATAACCTGCATCTTCCGGGTGAAGAGCGTCCGGCCTCGCGTGGAACCCGCACGACCCCGCTTTTCGACAAGCTGAACGCCAAGGGCTGCGTCCACACCGAGGCCAATGGATGGGAGCGCCCGAAGTGGTTCTCGCTTGATGGCCGCGAAGAAGAAGCTGGCTTCCGTCACTCGAACGCGGTCGAGGTTGTGGCCGAGGAATGCCGTGCGGTACGCGAGCGTGTCGGCGTTTTGGATCTCTCCAGTTTTGCGAAGTACAACGTCGAGGGTGCGGGCGCTGAGGCCTATCTGAACCGCATCCTGGCCAACAAGGTGCCCAAGCGCCAAGGCGGCGTTGGCCTCGCACACTTGCTGAACTGCACGGGTCGGATTTCGGGTGAGGTTACGCTCACGCGCTTTGCGGATGATCGTTTCTATCTCCTTTCGGGCGCTGGGTCGGAGGATCACGATTTCGATCACCTCCAGCAGTCGATTTTGGAAGGCGAGGATGTTCGCGTTACCAACGTCACCAACGATTGGGGTGTCTTGGTCGTTGCAGGACCGCGTTCGCGCGATGTTTTGTCGTCCTTGACGTCCGCAGACCTCTCGAACGAAAGCTTCAAGTGGCTGACTGGACAAGAAATCGAGATCGCGGGTGTGCCCTTGAAGGCGTTGCGGGTCAACTACGTGGGTGAGCTTGGCTGGGAACTCCATTGCCCGATGGACCGGCTGGCAGATCTTTATGATGCCGTCTGGGCGGCGGGCGAAGCCCACGGTATTGCTGACTTTGGTGTCTATGCCGTCAATTCCCTTCGCATGGAAAAAGCCTACAAGGGCTATGGTTCGGAATTGACCAATGAGATCACCATGGTTGAAGCCGACATGGAACGCTTCGTCGGTTGGGACAAAGAAGATTTCGTTGGCAAAGCCGCAACTTTGAAGGCTCGCCAGGAAGGTGCCGCTATGACTTGCGTCTACTTCGAATGCGAAAAGGGCGACAGCGACATCAAGGGTGGTGAGGCCGTTCTGGTCGGGGATCGCAGCGTTGGTGTTACGACATCAGGCGGCTTTGGCCACTACACGGGCAAAAGCCTCGGCTTTGCTTATGTAGAGCCTGAAATGGCTGCTTCCGGCACGAACTTTGATGTGTTTGTATTGGGTGGGCGACGCAAGGCCACCGTACTGGGTGAACCCGCTTGGGATCCAAAGAGCGAACGGCTGCGCGCTTAAAAAGTACCGATCTAAACTTAAAAGAAAGCCCCAGCGAGCATGCAACTCGCTGGGGCTTTCGCTTGAGAGATCTAAATCGCGTTAGGCTTCAAGCAAGGAGCCGCTCTCGCGTCCGGGAAGTGGCTCTTTTCCGACGATCTTCGCAACCGATTCACCGGC
>CAXMNO010000374.1:0-4756 GCA_964194655.1 uncultured Acidimicrobiia bacterium | reverse complement strand
GCGATGTTCGATCCGTCGTGCCTCTGGCCCGCCACTTGGAATACGCAGCGCGACCGAGCGATTTTCATGTGCCCAACTACGAGTGACCGGCACATAGGTATTCGGGGCGAAGCGGCGATAGGAATTCACATTGGGTGCCAGGATCGCCATGGATGGCCCCATCAGATCCAATATTCCGCCGATGGCATGGCGCAACGTGTCGCTGGTCTTGTTTTGGCCAGGCTGGTAGTCCTCCTCCGCAAAAACGTTCTGGCCTTCTTCGTCCAACAAGCTGCAATGCAAATGCAAACCACTACCCGCCGTTAAGGGATAGGGCTTGGCCATAAAGGTCGCCTCCACCGCGTGCCGCTGCACGACGTTTTTGATGATCCGCTTGAAGAGCACACACTCGTCAGCCGCGCGCAGAGGGTCATCGAGATGCTCGAGATTGATCTCGAACTGGCCAGGCGCATATTCCTTGGTGATGGCGCCGGTCTTAATGCCTTGGGCGGCGCAGGCATCGGTTATATCACCGATGATATCGCCGTAAGCATCCAACTCCGCCATCCCATAAACTTGGGTGCCCGCCATGCGCTTCCCCGTCAAGGGAGAGACAGGCGGCTGCGGCCCACCGGCATCGGTTTTTTCGCGGTCGATCAGATAGAATTCCAGCTCGAACGCGACGACGGGGCGCAGCTTAAGCTCGCTAATCCGTTCCAGCACGCGGCGTAAGACGTTGCGCGGTTCGAAATAATAGGGCGTGCCATCCGCTTCTTGAAAAGTCGCTAAAACCTGGGCTGTGGGTCTCGATGCCCAGGGAACGGGCTTCAAGGTGCCGGGGATGACCTTCACCTGACAATCTGGATCGCCATCGGAAAAACCAAGGCCGAGCGGGTCATGACCTTCCCCAACGGCATCGAGCAGGAAGACCGAGCCTGGCGTGGCCAATCCGCCCGTCATGATCTTATCGAGAAACTTGATCGGATAGCGCTTGCCGCGCATCAAACCGCAAAGATCGGCGTAGATCACGTCGATTTCTTCGAGTTTCGGGTGCGCTGCCAGAAAGGCGGCTGCGTCTTGATCGATATTCGATGATGTATCAGGCATAGCGGGTTGAATTAGGCCGGGCCACAAGAGGCTCGTCAAGCCGGAGATTGGGATTATTAGAATAAAACTCTGCAATCTCCAGAAGTTGTGATAGGAAATTTACTCGTTTTGGAGGCTAAAATATTAACAATACAATAGAGTGCTTAAATTCAACGGAGGTGTATTGACCAAACCGGGAGCGGAGGCATCCATAATGACCAGTGGATCGATCGCATCGAAAAGTAAGACCCTAGGGCTTGCAACATTCCTGGCCGCCGGATTGATGGCATTGGGCAGCTCTGCCTTGGCGCAAGCGGAGAGCTATGGCTTCGATCCTGAGCACAGCACCATAACCTTTGGCTGGAACCATGCGGGCATCTCGCAGCAATCGGGCAATTTTCGTACCTTTAAGGGCGAATTGAACCTCGACCGCGAGGACATTTCAAATAGCGCGATTGAGGTCACCATCGATGTCGCCAGCATGGATACAGGGGTCATAAAGTTGGATGAGGACCTGCTGCCAAATTTCTTTGAGGCCGAAAAATACCCTCAAATGATCTTCAAAAGCACGGCCGTGCACCAGTCCGCTGCCGACAGGGCGCAAGTCACCGGCGATTTGACCATTCATGGTGTCACAAAGTCGGTCACTCTGGATGTGCTCTTGACCTTCGAAGGACCACATCCCTTGGGTCAATTCATCGAATATCTATCGGATAAATATGTCGTTGGCATGGAAGCACGCACGGAAATCCTTCGCAGCGATTTCGATGTCGGGGCCTATGCGCCGCTTGTCTCCGATAGGATCGAGATTGTGATTGTTGCAGAGATGTGGCGGAGGTAGCCAGCAAAGCCCGCCCCATGAGGACCGGCATGCCATATCTTGGTGAAGTCAGGCGCTATAGCCTTGTCGCCCAAATCTTTCATTGGATCATTGTGGCGCTTTTCTGCGGGCTCTTCTATCTCGCCTGGATCATGACAGATTTGCCTTTGGGGCCGGAGAAATTCCGGCTCTATAATCTGCACAAGTCACTTGGGGTGACGATTGCCGCCTTGACGCTCTTGCGGCTCGTCTGGCGCAGCTTTTCACCACCGCCGCCCTTGCCGAGGACTATGCCGCTTTGGCAAAAGCGCATGGCTCGGATCACACATTTCCTGATCTACCTTTTGGTCTTTATGCAGGCACCTGTTGGGATCCTTCATTCCTGGTCGGCGGATTTTCCGATCGTTATCTTCGGCCTTTTCACGATTCCCAGCCCAATCGCGCCCAATGAGGTCTTAGAGGCCATTTTAAACTGGACCCATTTTATCATCGGTTGGCTTTTCTTCGCCGTTCTCCTCACGCATGTGCTGGCAGCTCTCCATCACCACTTCGTCCTTAAAGATGATATATTGCTGCGTATGATCCCTGGCACGGCTGCGCTGCAGGAAAAGAGGAGAAAGGCGTGAGAAAATGCGTATTCCTAGCCTCCCTGGTTTTCGCGTTTGCTCCCTTCTCCGCACTGGCTTCCTCCGCTTGGAAAGTCGAGGAATCGAGCACCATCAAGTTTATTGCCAAGCAGGGCGGGGCGCCTGTTGAAGGCGTCTTTGAAGCTTTCAAGGCAACGATAATCTTTTCCGCTGAGCAGCTGGAGAAAAGCGAAATCGAGGTGGTGATCGATGTTGCCAGCGTAAATAGCCAAAGCCGCCAACGCGATGATGCCATTCGCGCGCCAGGCCTTTTCGATGCGAAGCGATGGCCAATGGCCACTTTCCGGTCCAAGTCTTTTAAGCGCGTGCGAGACGATGGCTTTGAGGTTGTAGCGGACTTGACGATGCGCGATCAAATGCGCGAGGTGACACTTCCCTTCACGCTGGAAATCTTGCCTCACCCCGAAAAGGAAGGACACATCCAAGCCCACGCTGTGGGGGAATTGGCCGTAAATCGCCTCGATTACGGCATCGGCCAGGGCTTATGGAAGGACACCTCGATCATTCCCAACGAGGTGATCATTCTGATCGACCTAAAAGCTGTGCGGAAACTGGAATAGCTGCTCTAGGTACTTGTTTTACGCACTTTCCGGGCGCAAAACCGCTCACACTTTTGCTGAAAGTGCTCTAAAAGCTCAAGAAGTGCTGAATGATGAAGGCATTGGCGATATCGACGAAGAAGGCGGCGACCAGTGGCAATATGATAAAGGCATTGGGCGCGGGCCCATGCTTTTTGGTGACAGCCGTCATGTTTGCCACCGCGGTGGGTGTTGCGCCCAAGGTAAAACCCCCAAAACCTGCACCCAATACAGCCGCCTCGTAATTACCGCCCATAACCCTGAACAAAATGAACAAGATGAAGAGGACTGCAACAATAGCTTGCATAGCGAGAATGCCGAGCAAAGGGCCCGCAAGCCCGCTCAAAGTCCAGAGCTGCATCGACATCAAGGACATCGCGAGGAAGATGTTCAAGGAATAGTCCGATAGCACGGCCAGCGCCGGTGTTCTCGCTGGCCATGGCAGTTTGGGGAGGAGGCGCGGCACAGTGTTGGAGAGGATTATCGCCGTCAACAGGCAGGTCACGAAAAGCGGTAGCTTAAAGCCAAGATTTTCGAGTTCTTCATGAATGACATAACCGATGATGATCGCGACATGCAAAGCCAATAGGGCACCCATCAAGGTCAGGTGATTGATGGAGGGCTTATCTTCATCCGTGTCGTAGGGTAAGCCGACGAGGGAAACGCCGCTCTTATCCGCCTCCAGCTTGTTGCGCTCAATCAGAAACTTCGCGATTGGCCCGCCAATAAGGCTCGCCATGATGAGGCCGAGTGTCGCACAAGCGATACCGATCTCAAGGGCGTTGGGGATATCGAAACGCTCACTAATCACCGGTGCCCAGGCAATCGTCGTCCCATGCCCACCAATCAAGGAAGCTGAACCCGCGAGCACGGAAACAGGCTGGGGAAGGCCGAAAATAAAGGTTCCCAGCAGGCCGATGATATTTTGAATGATGATAAAGGCGACCGTGAGCCCCAGTAGAATGGCCAAGGGCTTACCGCCACGGATCAAATCGATGACCCGCGCATTCAGCCCGATGGCGGTAAAGAAATAGACCAGAAGCCTATCGCGTGTGGAAAGATCAAAGGCAATCGCGATATCCAAAAACTGATAGGCGGCAAGCGTAACGAGCGCCGCGATCAAACCACCAGAAACAGGTTCGGGAATATTATATTCGCGCAAAAAGGCGATGCGCCGGGTCAGCACCACACCAACAAAATAGACGGTGATCCCAGCTGTTAGCGCAATGAAGTCTGGAACCTGAAGTACCTCCAGCTCGCTCACCCGACCCCCCTTTTTCTTGAGAGAAAGGCTAACGGATTGCCGATGTTCTGTATAGGATGAAATTCCTTCAAAGTAAGGCTCCGGCGCCCAAGGCGGTCATAACATCACGACATTTTTGATCGGGTTTTTCTTGTAAAAGAAAAGAGGGCGGTTAAAGCTTCTTCCCGTTCGTTTTTTAGCTTTGAGTGAGTTTCCGCATGCGTAATATTTTCATTTTCGTCGCCGTTCTTGTGATAAGCGCTGCGGCCATTTTCCTCGCCACAGATGGCAGTTTGTTCTCCGACCGGGAGGTGGCTAAATTCACCAAGCTAGTAGATTCTGGTGATACATTGTTGAAACAGGGCGACACCACAGGAGCTTTGAAGAAATACCGAGCAGCCAA
>CAXMNO010000373.1:0-1899 GCA_964194655.1 uncultured Acidimicrobiia bacterium | reverse complement strand
GCCATCGTCGCTCAACGTAACGCCCAGATGCGCGAGACCGCCCCAGATCGTCGTCGCTGGAAAGCGTTGCTCGAGCTGCTTGAAATGCGCGACGCCATTTAGCAGTGGCAAAATGATCGTATTGGGCCCGATAGCAGGGGCAACGGCGTCCATCGCGCCTTCAAGACCGTAAGCTTTGCAGGCCAGGATAACGACATCGGGTGGCGTATAATCTAAGACTGAAGTAATGAATGCCGCAGGCTGCTTGAAGTCACCGAACGGGCTTTCGAGGGTCAAGCCATGGCGTTCAAGCTGTTCCGCACGCGATGACCTGACAAGGAAGGTTACTTCGCCACCGGCCTCAAGCAGTCTTCCACCGAAATAGCCGCCCACGGCACCGGCGCCGAGAACCAAAATACGCATAACCATTTCGCCCTTTGATCGCGATTGAAATCAGGAATCGCGCAGTTCTCTCACAAGTTCTGCGACCTTTTCTTCAGTGGCCCCTTTGATCCTGGCATTGGGCCGGGTTCCGCCCAGGAATGCGACGATCAGTAAGATTTCATCGGGTTTTGGTGCATCTGAGACGCTCACGGTCATCGCGTCCATCGCGTCATAATCCCAACCGTCATCCAGACCGCCGAATATGATATCGATGGATTGGCCCATAGCACCGACCTTTCCATTGCCGGGGATAAGAGCGGGTCCGCCGTTGGCCGCTTTTCGCATGGCAAGGCCGATGCGCACGTGGATCATAGCAGCCCCATGTTCCAAATCACCGTCGGATCCGACGATAACGGCTTTACCGTATCCCCGCGGCTTCAAATCGCCCAATGCTGCGATAGCACGTTCGCTGAGAATTTCTCCAGCTGCGACCGATAAATCGACAAGCTCCGAAAAGTCGTCGATCGGAGCTTTTCCCGCAAAAGGATTGTGCAAGACGCCACAAGCGGCGACACGCCTTGTGGGGGAGGAGAGTGCACGCCCGCCCTCACTGAAAACGTCCTGAACGATGACTGATAATTGGCGTAAGTTAAGTGCAGCTGCTTTTTCGTTATACATAAGACTTAAAAACCTTTACCGGCTGCTTTTGGATCTTAATAGGAGAGTTTTTCCACAGGTAAAGAATTAACGAGAGCAAGTCAACGCGAGCCCGCCCGCCGAAGTTTCTCGGGCTAGCGAAATAGGAGATCGAATTCGACTGGTGATGCTATCCTCTCATCATGAGGCTTCTCACCTTCACCATTCTCTGGGTGATTTCTGGCTTTTGGCTTGCCGCCTGTTCTTCTACCTCGCCTGGTTTAAAGGCCGATACGGGGCCGCGAACGCAGACCATAAGCGTTATCAGCAACGCCTGGCACACGGCGATCGTCCTTCCTGGGCCTAAGGTGGTGAAAACTGGACTTTTGCCGGAAAGCGCCGATTTTCCTGATGCCGCGTTCCTCGAATTCGGCTGGGGGGACAGGGTTTACTATCCAGCCGACGAGCCAACGTTCGAAATGGCTTTGACCGCCGCAATGACATCAACGCCGGCGGTCATGCATATCGCGGTGCGAAGCCAGGCGCCTTATTCCTATGAGGGCCTTGAGGTTATCGACGTAGCACTAACGAAAGAGGGTTTTACTCTCCTCGTTAAGGCAATAGCCGGTGAACTCAAACGCCCGCAAGGCGGTCGCACAGAGCCAGTTTCCACCGGTCTTTATCCGCAGAGTTATTTCTATGAGGCCAAAGGCTCATTCCATCTCTTCAACACGTGCAACACCTGGACGGCTCGGATGTTGCAGACTGGAGGATTGGAGCTTTCGCCCACAGGGGTTTCGTCTGCAAACGAGTTAATGGCACGCCTACGCCGCGCGGTTGCCTCGCACTAGAGCCCGTTTAATGATTTCCGAATCATCAAACGTGCTCTAGGTCATTGTT
>CAXMNO010000372.1:0-2611 GCA_964194655.1 uncultured Acidimicrobiia bacterium | reverse complement strand
GCCTTAGCAGCAGCCTCATACTGCTTTTTTGCTTCATCGCGCAGACCAAGACCTTGCAGAGAGTGACCAAGGTTAACCAGCAACCAGGCCTCAGCCGGTCCAACATCGAGCGCGCGGCGAAAACATTCGCAGGCCTCATGATGACGGCCGCGCAGAGCAAAAAGGTTGCCGAGAAAAGCATGTGCGTCCATTGCCGTTTCTGAAGCTTCGCTCGCTAGACGAAATGTGCTCTCAGCAGCTGCAAGGTCGCCTGCATCCTGGTAAGCGACACCTAGCTGCAGGGTGATTGCAGCCACATGAGGTGTTTTTTTCTGGGCGCGGCGAAGAAAGGGAATAGCGGCCTGCGGTCGCCCGCTTTCCTGCAAAAAATGGCCTAGGAAAAAAAGTGCCTCAGCGCTCTCAGGCTTTAGGTTAGCCGCTTCACGAAACGCCTTTTCAGCTTCTTCTCTCTGGCCAGTACGCATAGCGTCTTGGCCGCGCAAAAGAAGTGCACGCCGCCTTTCCTCAATCTTCTTTGTTTTGTTAGCTGCCAAGGCCCCTCATCTCTTCCCACGCGCTCTTCGTGGATGAAGACCTAAACCAACCGCGTCCTCCCGTCACCTCTTGAAGTGCAAAAAGCTAAGCTCCATTTGGCTGGAGCCGGCCTTCTTCTACAGCATGACATGCCACGTCCGAGGCATCGGTTTCACGCATGAGCGGCGCTTCTTTAGTGCAGCGATCATTTGCATGCATGCAGCGCGGGTGAAATGGACAGCCAGACGGCGGCGCGAGCGGAGAGGGAAGCTCGCCTGTGAGCCGGATCCTCTTTCGTTGCCGCTCAGGATCGGCCATTGGCGTTGCCGAGAGCAGGGCTTGCGTATAGGGGTGGCGCGGGTTCTGGAAGATTTGATCGCGGGTCCCATGTTCAACCGCACGACCGAGATACATGACCACGACTTCATCTGCGATATGGCGCACGACGGAAAGATCGTGAGAGATGAAGAGGTAAGCGAGCTGAAACTCCTCTTGCAAGTCGGCGAGCAAATTCAGGACCTGAGCTTGAATGGAAACATCCAGCGCCGACACCGGTTCATCCAAGACCACGACCTTGGGGTTTAGCATCAAGGCGCGCGCGATTGCGATGCGCTGACGCTGGCCGCCGGAGAACATATGAGGGTAGCGGTGGTAATGTTCGGGTCTCAAGCCGACGCGTGACATGATCCCATGCGCCCGTTCCTGGCGCTCGGATGCCGAAAGGTTAGTGTTAATCTTTAGCGGTTCTTCCAGGATGGAGCCGATTTTATGGCGCGGGTTGAGCGATCCGTAGGGGTCTTGAAAGACGATTTGAACTGTCTTGCGTAAGTCGCGTAGGGCTTGGCTGGATGCCGTTTTGACTTCGACGTTGCCGATACGAAGCTCACCCCCCGTTGGCTTTTCGATCAATGTGACGAGGCGGGCAAGTGTGGATTTGCCGCAGCCCGATTCTCCGACTACGGCCAGAGTCTTTCCTGGCGCTAGCGTGAAGGTCGCATCGTTCAGGGCGCGAACCGTGCCCTTTGCGCCAAGGAAACCATGGCGCACCTCATAATGGCGGCTGAGATTGCGGGCGGTTAATACGGGTTCGATGCTCATCGCGCGCCCTCCTCTCGCGGTGCGGTGTGAAGCTCTTCGCTCCCCAAGGGATAATGGCAGAGCACAGACCCCATGGCATCCTCAAGCCTTTCCGGCGGTCGTGTCCGGCAAGTCTCAGTCGCATGGTTACAGCGCGGATTGAAAAGACAGCCATCAGGCCGGTCCAGTTGGCCTGGGACGACACCTGGTATTGAAGGCAGGCGCTTTTCATAGCTACGCTCCGGCAAAGCATCCAGGAGGGCGGCCGTATAGGGGTGGCGCGGCTTTGCAAAGAGGCCGCGAACATCTTGGCGTTCGACCTGCTGGCCTGCGTAGTGGACGACGACGCGCTGTGCGGTTTCCGCAACCACGCCCATGTCGTGGGTGATCAGGACCAGTGCCATGCCACGTTCACGCTGTAGCTCCAAAAGCAGTTCGAGTATTTGCGCTTGAATCGTGACATCAAGCGCGGTCGTTGGCTCGTCGGCGATCAGGAGCCTTGGATTACAAGCGATCATCATCGCGATCATCACGCGCTGGTTCATGCCGCCGGAAAGCTGATGAGGGAAGCCCGAAAGACGGGTTTCAGGCGCGGGAATGCCGACCTGATCCAGAAGTTCGATGGCGCGTTTCATACTATCGCGCGCCGACAATCCCAAATGGCGACGCAGCACCTCGCGGATCTGAAATCCGACCGTAAAGCAAGGATTGAGCGAGGTCATGGGCTCCTGGAAGATCATGGCGATGTCCTTGCCGATGATCTTGCGCCGGGCTTTCGGGTGAAGGCTTGCCAAGTCCTTACCGTCGAAAATCATCCGGTCGGCGGTCACTGTCGCCGTCCAGGGAAGAAGGCCCATCAAGGCCAGCATGGCAACGGATTTGCCCGAACCAGACTCGCCGACGATGGCCATCACATCGCCTCTATCGACATCGAAATCCACCCCATCGACAGCGCGGAACTGCCCATGCGCGGTCTTGAATTCGACCGAAAGATTTTTGATGTCTAAAAGGCTCATGATCT
>CAXMNO010000371.1:0-2220 GCA_964194655.1 uncultured Acidimicrobiia bacterium | reverse complement strand
TGTGGAGAAGCGATAAAGACCGGTGCGAGTGCAACAAGGGCTCCTACCACGCGCCAGAGCGTCACCTTGGAAAAGGCGAAAAGCGCGAGCCCGACCGCTGAAACTGCGGCAATCGAAACCCAGTAAATCTGGCGCGTTTCCAATGCGGCCGCCGTGGCCCCTGGAACTTCGGGTGGAAGGACCATCCCCGGGATCAAGGCGAAGGCGGCAAATCCACCCAGGCCCCAAAGCAAACCCTTTTGCCAGTCAACTTCACGGCGCGAGAGGGCGAAACCAGCCACCAGAAGGAACGCAAATCCGATGCTCGTCAAAACGTTGGCGAGACCGGTGAAGAGAAAACGCTGAAGCCCATCTTCAGGGGCCCAATGCTCCCCATCAGCATGGCTTTGGCCGTCGGATCCTTCTTGTGCGCCGCTCGTCGCGACTTCGAAGGTTTCTGCTTTGTAGATGAGCGGTGTGACCTTGATCGCTTGGACCACACTCACAACAATACCAGCAAGCAGGCCCGCCAAGAGGGCGGCCCACAAAACGCGCATAATCATGCCGAATTTCCTTTAAGACCACACCTTAGTGGCAGGGAAAGCCAAAGGCGTGGCGAGCATCATGGGCCGCGTTATGAAGCATATCGGCCTGCAAAAAGCCCGTCCCGAGGAGGAAGAAAACACCAAGCAGTGCTGCAACAGTGACCACAGCAAACCTCGTCTGGGTATCGAGCGCAACAGCGGCTTTCAAAGAAAGGTCACGGTTCATCTTCTTGTGGCTCCCTTCACAGAACTTAATCATTAGAAAACGCCATGGCGCAATGCGGATCAACCCTAAATGCACCCTTGCGACGCAATTAAGCGCTATTTTAGAGAAGACGCAAGATAGGCGGGCGCCCTAAATCGTGCTGATTGCGTCATTTTTGATCGCTTTTGAGCCGATGGCAGCAAGCATCATCTGCTAGTTGCTAAGATTAATGGCGTGACGGCTGGCCAAAAGTGTTATCGCTATTAGTTCGTTCCGCTAGCCTTGCGCTGAAGCGACTTACCAACATTCGGCTAAAATGGGCCGGTGGGGAGAGGATTTCGGCATGGCACCAGTTGGTAAAATTCCTGCGACAGTCATCACAGGCTTTTTAGGTGCTGGAAAAACCAGCATGATCCGCCACATCCTCAGCCATGCGAAGGGCCGGCGCATTGCTTTGATCATCAATGAATTCGGTGATCTCGGTGTTGATGGCGAGATCTTGAAGGGCTGTGGCATTGAGGGCTGCACAGAGGATAATATTGTAGAGCTCGCCAATGGCTGTATCTGCTGCACGGTCGCGGATGACTTTTTGCCGGCAATCCAAAGCCTGCTCGAACGCCCCGAGCCGCCTGATCATATCGTCATCGAAACGTCAGGCTTGGCACTGCCAAAGCCTTTGGTTCGGGCCTTTAGTTGGCCAGAGGTGCGCACAAGGGTAACGGTCGATGGCGTCGTCACGTTGATCGACGGACCGGCGGTGGCTGAAGGCCTGTTCGCTGGAAATCCTGAAGCTGTGCAGGATCAGCGCGATAGTGATCCTAACCTCGACCATGATAGCCCGCTGGAAGAGCTTTTCGAGGAACAGCTCTCTTGCGCGGATATGGTCGTGATGAACAAGGCGGACTTGATGACCGCCCAAGATGTCGAAAGGGTCGAGGCGCTAGTCGCGGGCGAATTGCGCCCTGGTGTGCGCATGGTGAAGACGGCCCACGGCGCACTCGATCCCGGCGTGCTTTTGGGTATAGCGGCTGCCGCAGAGGATGATTTGGATTCGCGCCCTTCCCATCACGATGACGGGGAAGACCACGACCATGACGATTTTGTCTCCTTCTCGGTTGAGCTGGGGGAGGTCGCGTCACCGCAACACCTTTTGGATAAGCTGCACCCACTTATCGAAGAGCATGCGATTTTACGCATAAAAGGATTTGCAGCGGTCGCGGGAAAAGATATGCGCTTGGTAACACAAGGTGTGGGGCGGCGGTTGCAGCACTATTATGACCGTGCGTGGGATGAAGGTGAAAGGCGCGCCACGCAATTGGTCTTGATTGGGGAGAGCGGCCTGGATGAGGCTGGAATCCGTGCCGCCTTGGCGATCTAGAGCGCTTTCAGCAAAAGTGTGTGCGGTTTTGCGCTCGCAAAGCGCGCGACAACAATAGTTTAGAGCACATTTAGTGATTCAGAATTTACTAAACGTGCTCTAGGTCTTACCTG
>CAXMNO010000370.1:0-4698 GCA_964194655.1 uncultured Acidimicrobiia bacterium | reverse complement strand
CGGGGTGTAATTTCTGGCCAAAGGGCAGGTTTGTCTGGAGGTTTGGCATCCCACCGCCTCGATTCTGGTTTGCAAAAGAGGAATTCGCACCATGAATCGAGAAATGACCCAAGTCACCAACATCGCAAAAAAGGCCCGCATCGCCTTCATCCAGGCCCGATGGCACAGTGAAATCGTCCAGCAAAGCTATAAGGGTTTCGTAGCATCCCTTGAAGAACAGGGCTTTAGCGCCGACCAGGTTGAGAATTTCGAAGTGCCGGGCGCCTTCGAAATCCCCCTACAGGCCAAGCGCCTTGCGAAAAGCGGACGCTATGATGTGATCGTGGCTGCTGGCTTTATCGTCGATGGCGGCATCTATCGCCATGAATTTGTCTCCACCGCCGTGATCGATGCCCTCATGGCCTTGCAGCTAGAGCTGGAGGTGCCGATCCTTTCCGTCGTCTTGACGCCGCAGCACTTCCATGAGCACGAAGCCCACAAGAACTTCTTTGAAGAGCACTTTGTGATCAAAGGACGGGAAGCAGCGAGTGCCTGCCTTATGGTTTTGGAGAATGAAGAGAAGTTCACCGAGCTGCGGCTAAGCGCGTAAAGGCCCGGTCATGGCTCGCCGCGACCTCCCCTCGCTCAGCCTGCTTCAAACCTTCGAGCTTGCCGCGCGCCGGTTAAGCTTCACTGAAGCAGCGGAGGAACTTTGCATCACGCAAAGCGCGGTGAGCCGCCAAATCCGCAGCCTGGAGGAACAGCTTGGCGTCCCCCTCTTCAAGCGCCTGCACCGCGCCTTGGAGTTAACACCGGAGGGAAAGACGCTTTTCGAGACGGTGGCTCGCAATCTGGACGACCTTGAGGTCTCAATCCGTGAAATCCAAGTGGTCAAAAGCTTTCCACAACTGACCGTTGGAACTTCGGTTTCCTTTGCCTATTTTTGGCTGATGCCGCGTTTGGCGAAGTTCAGCGAGGCTCACCCGGAAATTGATTTGCGTATCCTTGCCTCCGATCAGGCGCTTGATCTCGCCAAGGGGACAGCCGATATCGGGGTCCTTTATGGCAACGGCCAGTGGCCCGGCTTTAAATCCGATCTGCTGTTTGGGGAGGAAGTCTACCCCGTTTGTGGCCCGGCTTATCTAGAGCAAGACCACAAGCTAGCGACATCGGCGGACTTTCTTGAAGAAACGCTGCTGCACCTCGATAGCGGCGGCAATATTTGGGGCGGCGTCGATTGGCAGGTTTGGCTTAAGACCCATGGCGTCACCGACCTGCCCACCCGTAGAGGCATCAGGCTCAATAACTATCCCATGATCATTCAAGCTGCCCTTGGGAACCGTGGCGTTGCTCTGGGTTGGAGTTACATCGTCGATGAAATGGTGGATCAGGGACTGCTTATCAAGCCACTCGATCTGAACTTGAAAACGGAGAATGGCTATTACCTTGTCTCATCCAAAGAGGCCAGCCCGCAGAGCGCCATAGCAGCCTTTAGGAATTGGATTCTTGAGGAAGTGAGGCAGGTTCACACAACTAAGCGGTAAAACAACGACCACCATCGCATTCCTCATACGCATGCAAAGCATGCAAATCTATCTTTTGAAAAGTGAGTAGCATCGGCGTTAGCTATCCGGCAGTATTGTTTCGATTGGATGGATAGCCCATGTCATCGCCCGCAGCCAAACGTACCGGACGCCGTGCCAAAGTAGGCGCCGTTGCCACAGCCCCCGTTCCAGCCGTTCGCCCTGGCTTGCAAGGGGGTCTCTATAAGCCCCTTAGTCAAAAAGACATACTTCGCATCCACGTGACGGTCTTGAAGCTGCTGGGGGAGTTGGGCCTAAGCCAGATCACGCCGAGCTTAGAGAAACGCGCGCTTGCGGCTGGGTGCCGCGTGACCGATCAGGGTCGCGTGCTCTTCCCGCGAAGCCTTGTTGAAGATGTTCTGGCAAAGACGAGGCATTCCTTTGTCCTTCATGGCCTCGACCCAGCAAAGGATATCGAGATCGGCGGGCAACGGGTTCACACCGGCACAGGCGGCGCGGCGCCAACGATTTTGGACTTCAATTCAGGCCTTTACCGGGAATCGACCGTTTCCGATCTCTATGATATCGCAAGGCTGGTCGATAAGCTGGACCATATCCATTGGTACCATCGCAGCGTCATCGCGCGCGATGCCAAGACGATCCTGGACCTCGACATCAACACCACCTACGCCTGCCTGCAAGGGACAAGCAAGCCGATCGCTGTCAGCTACACGACGGGCGAGAGTGTGAGAGCCGTCATGCCCATGCTGGATCTGGTCGCGGGTGGTGAGGGCGAATTCCGCAAGCGTCCTTTCTGCACGGCTGTCTGCTGCCATGTCGTGCCGCCCATGCGCTTTGCAACGGAATCCTGCGATACTTTGGAGCATGCGGTGCTCGCAGGCATGCCGATCCTTTTAGTTGCAGCCGGTCAAGCGGGCGCCACCAGCCCTGCTGCACTCGCCGGTTCTGTTGCGCAATCTTGTGCGGAGGTGCTGGCCGGGCTCGCGCTGTGTAACATGATCGACCCCAACTGCCGGGGGATCTTTGCAACCTGGCCCTTTGTCTCCGACCTTCGGACCGGTGCCATGACGGGTGGCAGCGGCGAACAGGCCCTGCTATCGGCTGCCTGTGCCCAGATGGCGAACTTCTATGACCTGCCGAATTCCGTGCCTGCGGGCATGACCGATTCCAAGGTGCCCGATGCCCAATCGGGTGGGGAAAAGGGCTACACCATTTCACTCGCCGCGCACGCCGGTGCCTCCATGATCCACGAGTGTGCTGGCATGCACTCCAGCCTCATGGGAACGGCGTTTGAAAGCTACGTCATCGATAATGACTTGCTCGGCGCCATTCAAAGAACCGTTCGCGGGGTCGAGGTTAACGACGATACGCTTTCTTTTGAAGTTATTCGCGATGTTATCAATGGCGAGGGCCACTTCCTTGGCCACGAGCAGACGTTGAACCGGATGAAGAGCGATTACCTCTACCCCGACGTTGCCGATCGCAGAAGCGCGGATGAATGGGAAAGCAGCGGTGCCAAGGATATGCGCGAGCGGGCAAAGGAAACTGTACGCTCCATCCTCTCTACCCACTACCCCAGCCATATTTCGAAGGATATCGATGCGGAAATTAGAAGCCGCTATGACATCATCCTGCCAGAACGCCGAATGACACCCCAAGGTGGTATCTGGTAATTCCTAAGCCGATTTTTTTTGAAAAATTTTTTTAAAAATTCCCGGTCGCCCCTTAGCACTGGGAATGACGACTAATAATATTTCAGTAAATCGCCACATAGAGTCTAAAAAATTCACTTAACGGCGACTTGACATTCACTTTCCGTCTATTTACTCAAAGCCTCGTGAAGACGCTTGATTACTCTGCGAATATTGCAAAGATTTATTAATAACTGTCACCGAAAATACTCCTAGAGGATAGGCGAAATCCCCTCAAACAAGGTGTCGCCATGAAGCTTTTTTCACACCCCGAATTCGATAATCATGAAGAGGTCGTCTTTTGCCATGACGCCGCTTCGGGCCTCAACGCCATCATTGCCATTCACAACACGAACCTTGGTCCTGCGCTCGGCGGTTGCCGTATGTGGCCTTACGCGAGCGAGGATGAGGCGCTTACCGACGTGCTACGGCTTTCCAAAGGCATGACCTATAAATCGTCACTCGCGGGCCTTTCGCTTGGCGGTGGCAAGTGCGTCATCATCGGCAATGCTAGGAAGGATAAAAGCGAGGCGCTTTTCCGCGCGCTAGGACGCTTTATCGAATCCCTGGGCGGCCGCTATATCACAGCAGAAGATGTCGGCATCAAGGTCCGGGATGTGGAAACCATCGGACTTGAAACCGATCATGTCGCGGGCATTCCAGCCAAGGGGTCGGGCGATCCCTCCCCCGCCACCGCCTTTGGTGTTTTCACCGGCATTAAGGCCGCCGTTCGCTATAAACTGGGGAACCATGACCTTCGCGGTGTGCGGGTTGCCATTCAAGGTTTGGGCGCTGTTGGCTATCACCTGGCAAACTATCTTGCAGGTGAAGGTGCGGAACTTCTGGTCGCGGATATCAATGAGGATGCCATTGCACGGGCGCTCTCGGAATTTGGCGCTAAGAGCGTGGCTCCCGAGGCAATCATAGCTCAAAACGTCGACGTTTTCGCCCCCTGTGCGCTCGGCGCTGTCATCAACGACGAGACCCTTCCCCACCTAAAAGCCAGAATTATCGCCGGTTCCGCCAATAACCAACTGGCCGACGATCACCACGGCGAGGCGTTAAAGCAAGCAGGTGTTCTCTACGTCCCCGATTACCTCATCAATGCCGGCGGTGTCATCAACATCAGCCACGAGTTCAACGGCTATGACAGAGGGCGCGCCTATGCCCAAATCGCGCGTATTGGAGAGACGTGCGAAGAGATCTTCCGCTTCGCAGAGACCCACGTCATGACAACGGCCAAGGCAGCAGATCAACTCGCCGAGCGCCGTTTCCTTAAACCTGAAGGCAAACCGACGAAGGCTGCTTGAGGTCGCCCGCCCCTTAAACGCTGTAGATTCTAACCCAGCCCTCGGGTAACCTCCTGTTGGGGGAGGGCCTTATGGAACGTCGCCTCGCAGCTATTCTTGCGGCAGATTTGGTTGGCTATACCCGCCTCATGGCGGAAGATGAGGCTGGGACGCTTCAAGCCCTCAAAAATCTCC
>CAXMNO010000369.1:0-2819 GCA_964194655.1 uncultured Acidimicrobiia bacterium | reverse complement strand
ATACCGGCGTCACTGGCTTTCTAAAAAACTCTCGCGGTGAAATCGCAGGTGTCCGGACCACGAAAGGTGATATCAGGGCCGATAAGGTCGTGATCTGCGGAGGTTTGTGGAGCCGTGAGCTTGCCGCAAAGGCCGGGATTGAGGTGCCGCTTCTTCCTTGCGAGCATTTCTATCTTCTGACCAAGCCGATTGATGGGATCGAAGGGCACCTCCCCTCCCTCTCCGATCATGACGCTCATCTCTATATTCGCGATGACGTTGGCGGTCTTTTGGTTGGTTGTTTCGAGCCTAAGGGCAAGCCAATCGATCCGGCGAGCTTGGGAGAAGACTTCGCATTCAGCCTTCTGAACGAGGACTGGGATCATTTCGAGCCGATGATGATGAACGCCCTCCACCGCATTCCAGCCCTGGAAAGTGCGGAGGTTCGCACGCTTTTAAACGGCCCGGAAAGCTTCACGACTGATGGATCCTTCTTCCTAGGTGAATCAATGGAAGTGCCTGGCCTATTTATGGGCTGCGGCATGAATTCGGTTGGCATAGCAACCGGCGGCGGGGCCGGTTGGGCGTTGGCCCAGTGGATTATCGATGGTGCCGCCCCCTTCCACCTTGGCGAGGCAGATCCAAGCCGTTTCCATTGCGTGGATAACCTGCTGACCACCTTGACGGAGAGGGCGCCGGAGGTCCTAGGCAAGCACTATGAGATCGCCTACCCCGGCCGCCAATTTGAAAGCGCGCGAGGTTTACGAAAGACACCGTTGCATGACCGCTGGGTAGAGGCGAAAGCCCGTTTCGGCCAAGGCTACGGCTGGGAACGGCCACAGTATTTCAATGCGGAAAGGGCACCGGCGCTTACCTTTGGGCGTCCTGATTGGTTCGACCTGGTTGGCCAAGAGGTCATGACGGCCCACGAAAGTGCGGCAATCTTCGATCAATCCACCTTCGGCAAAATCGAGGTAAGCGGCCCCGATGCGGAGGTTTTCCTCAATCGGGTTGCAGCCAACGACATGACGCGCGCGCCGGGCCGCGCAATCTATTGCGCATTCTTGAACCCGCGCGGTGGCTTTGAAAGCGACCTCACAGCCCTACGGATCACTGAGGATCTTTACCGGCTTTATGTTGGAACGGGCGCGATCAAACGCGATTTACACTGGCTTAAAAGGCACTTGAAAGACGAGGAAGAGGTCACGCTCAAGGACATCACGGAGGATTACGCCGTACTCGGTTTAATGGGGCCGAGGTCGGGAGACATAGCCAAATCGCTCGGCGGTCAAGAGCTGGAGGGATTGAACTATTTTCATCACTGCGAAGTGGAATTAGCGGGCATTCCGTGTCGTGCTGCCAGGCTTTCCTACGTGGGTGAAGCAGGCCTGGAAATCACTTGCCCAGCCGATGGGGCAATCGCCCTTTATGATCGCATGGTTTTAGCTGGGGCCCGTCCTGCTGGGCTATTTGCCCAAAGCTCAATGCGTATCGAAAAGCGCTTCCTCGCCATGGGCCACGACCTCGATAGCGATGTGACGCCAATCCAGGCGGGGCTGGATTTCGCGGTCAAGAAGAGTGGGGATTTTGTCGGCGCCGAAGCCTTGGCACACACACGCGCGCATAAGCCCGCAACGCGAATGGTTAGCATCTTGCTCGATGATCCAAATGCTCACCCGCTAGGCGATGAGCCGGTTTATGTGAAGAGCACTCTGGTCGGCCAAGCGACCTCTGCAGCCTTCGGCTATCGCATCAAACGACCATTGGCGCTGGCTTACCTTGATGCGAAGCTTGATGAGGGGAGTGTTGTTGAATTGGATATCGCGGGCGAACGTGCAAGCGGGGTGATTTCACTGCGACCCGCTTTTGATCCGGATGGGCTTCGCATGCGCGAGAAGATATAGCCTGCTGCCAGGCTTCAGCCGTTAAGCTCGCGCGCCGCTACAATAAGCGCATCGCGCGCTGCGGTGAGGCGGTGAAAGTGTTCGGCGCTTCCACCCGCATCGGGATGCGCACGCTTTGCTTGCTCACGAAATCCGGCGAGGATTTCTCTTTCATCAGCATCCCAGGAAACTGCGAGCAATGCGGCAAAAGCCTCCAACCCTTCGCTCTTATCAGGCGATGGCATCGCCTCTCTCGGCATGTTGTCATAAAGGACGCGCTGATAGGTTTCCCAGGCTTCGTGCGTATAGTAGGTGGCCGTCCTGGCGGCAGCGCGGATGCAGCGGACAGCTGGATAAAATGGAATGCCAAGCCATTCGCTGGGGTCGCCTTGCTCTCGCCCGATACCGCCCAGCGCGCCACTGCTTTCCTTATGCAGGCGCGGCAATTCCCGCTCTGTTGCTGGTAAAACAACGACATCACCATTTAGAACGACACGGGTCCTCGGAAGACGGACCCGGAGGCGCCCCGTCATTAGCCAGACGAGCGATGCGCGCACAACAAGTCGCTGGGGCCTGCGCGGCGAGCCGCTGAACGGCCAGGTATTGCCGTCTTCTTCTACAATGAAGTCATCGCCCCTGACCAAGACCCCGAACCCCCAAGTTCAACATGAAAGACTCTGTTGGCGCCTGCTTAAGAGGTTTAACTTTCGGACAACTGGTTAAGTTGATCAACAAGCGAATTGCATGAGGGAGATAAAGGCCAGGGCTCCGGGGACTAGGGACAAGGCCAATCGCCGGGCTGGGTTAGACCTTCGGGCAATTGGGTCTCGTCATCACCGCAGGTAACGTCAATCTGCAGCTGGGTTAGGCCCGAAGTTTGCCGAAGGTCAAGCCCCTCAATTCGCATCAGGTATGTATAGGCACCCAAAAACTGGGCACCCACGATCACCGTATCGG
>CAXMNO010000368.1:0-3798 GCA_964194655.1 uncultured Acidimicrobiia bacterium | reverse complement strand
GTTATCGTACTCTCCACTGTGCTTTCGATTGTCACTCTATCGCTGACGTTTTTCCTTCTGGGGGCCGTCTGAGGAACTCCTTCACGTCATGAATGGCTTCAGCCAATCCGCAGCGTTTGATCTCAACACCACTTGGAAAGGCCGAGAGAAGACGTGATGGCAGGCGGGAATCCAATATAACGAAAACCCCTCTATCATCCGCACGCCGAACCAGTCGCCCGAAGGCTTGACGTAGCTTGAGGCGTGCTAGGCGGTCATCGTAATCACGCCCACCAAAGGCACCCCGCCTGGCTTTATGTACAAGATCTGGCCTCGTCCAGGGCACACGGTCAAAGACGATAAGTCTCAGTGAATCGCCGGGCACATCCACCCCATCGCGCACGGCGTCTGTGCCCAAAAGACAGGATTGCTCTTCAGCGCGAAAGATGTCGACCAGCGTGCCGGTGTCCATGGCATCAACATGCTGGGCAAGAAGGCTGAGGCCTTCTTCTTCGAGGACGCGCGCGACCTTCTGATGCACAGCCCGCAGGCGCTGGATGGCCGTGAAAAGGCCAAGCGCGCCGCCACCTGCCGCTAGGAATAGGGTGCGATAGGCGCTCGCGACTTGGTCAAGGGAATCCCGGCGCACGTCGTTGACTATCAAGACCCTGGTTTGCGTGCCATAGTCGAAGGGAGAGGAGACGCTGAGATGTTTGGCCGCGCCCTCTAAATGGACGGCCCCGGACCTGGCATCCGCAGCGCTCCAGTCGATCTCCCTCTTTGGCCCTTCCTCATCCACGGAGCCGTTGATCAAGGCCTCGTCGGTCAAGGTCGCCGATGTAATGACCCCGCCTTGCAAGCGTGTCAGCAATGTTCTTGCCAGGGGCAGGCTTGGATCGACCCAATGGCGGTAATAGCCAACATCCATTTCGCGCCCGTCGTTGCGTTCTATCGCTAGCCAGTCGCAGAATTCTTGGGGTGTTTCCTCTTCACTCAAATTATCGAGCATGTCGCGCCAGGCAGCCAGCGTTGCAAGCGCCCGCCTTTCTATGCCGCGTGCAAGCGCCTCGATCCGCGCGCGCATGTCGCCATCGAGCTCCTCTGCCTCCTCCTCCAAGCGTTTGAGGAGAAAGCGGCGGACCTTATCCAGCGGTTTTTCGAGAGCGCCGAGCGCTTCAGATAAGCTCACTGCCTTTTCAAGCAGCCGTTCATCGCAAGGCCGTGTGGCTGCTTCCAGCCCGTAAGATGTGGCGCCACCATCATTGCGCGCGAGCGTTTGGTGGCGCACAGCTCCAAGAAAGGCCTCCGCCGGGCCAAGAGGGTTATCTTCAGCCAGTCTTTGGCGCCAACCATCGCCTGGGAGGATATGAGCCGCACGCAAGGCGAGCTCCAATTCCTCGTGTGCCGATCCTTCCAGCGGGATCAAGTCTTCAACACGCTTTGCGAGCCCCTTGCTGCGAAGAGCCGCCCGCCTACGTCCTTCGCCTCCCAGGAGCCAACGCCGAAGCTCTTGTCCCTCTTGCCCCGAAAGGTGAGCGGCAAAGGCACTGTCGGCGGCTTCAAAAAGGTGGTGGCCTTCGTCAAAAATGATGTGGCCTGGCAGTTGGCCTTCCTCACCGCCATCAAGGGCTGCCCGAATGAGGACCAACGCATGGTTTGCAACCACGATGTTCGCCGTTTTGGCACGGCGTTGGGAGTGTTCGATAAAACAGCGCGCGTAATGCGGACAAGCGGAATAGATGCACTCGCCACGCCGGTCCGTTAGCCCGAGCGTCGCCATTGAGCCAAGCAGCCCAACCAGCCAGCCAGGAAAATCGCCGCCGACCATATCGCCGTCACGCGTGGCACCAGCCCAGCGAACCATCAGACCCAGCGCAATGGTCAAGTTTTGCGCAGCAGGCATGGCCCGCACGGCTTCTTCTAAATTTAGCAGGCAAAGGTAGTTTTCCCGGCCTTTACGGACGACCACACGCTTGCGCTTTTCAGCATGCTGCGGATAAAGCCGGTCGAGTTCCCGGTCGACTTGGTTTTGAAGATTGCGGGTGTAGGTGGAAATCCAGACGGGTGCTTCGTTCTTTTCCGACCAAAGGCTTGCAGGCGCAATATAGCCCAGTGTTTTGCCGACCCCTGTGCCTGCCTCCGCCAAAACGAGATTGGGTTGGTCCGGATCAAGCCTTGGCGCAAAGGCCGCCGCGACACCGGCCGCATAATCGGATTGCTGTGGGCGGCTTTCTGCGTCTTCGCCAAGGAGTTCGGCAAGGCGGCTCCGACTTTCAGTTTCACTTATGGCTGCCCCTCCAGGCGGGGCGGGTGGGGCCTCCTCCTCCCACTGTGGCAGGCGCTTCCAGATATCATAGCCATCACCGGCGCGCGGGGTTCGGGGTTGCTCTTTGGAAAAACCAAGGGATGAGAGGACGAAAGGTCCCCAAGACCAACCTGCATTCGCCATGGTCCAGGCAATGCCGATCAGGTTCTTGTCCAGTGTTCGTGCTGCGAGCTCTGCCAGCAATCTCTGAGTTGCCGTTAGAAGAGTGGCGGCTTCATCCTCGCGCTCACTTGGGCGAGCCAGCGAAAGTGCATCGGCGATCCCGCCTGGCGTGGGCACGAGGAACTGTGCGGGGCGCACAAAGGCAAAAAGCTCCAAGAGGTCATAGGAAGCGAGCCCGGAAATCCCAAGGCGGCGTGCCGCCAGGACTGAATGGCAGAGTATCGGCGGTTCTGCTTCAGCGCGGCCCTTAGCATCTTCCAGGGATAGCTCTTCAAGTTCGCCGTCGCTGCTCATCCAAAGGCAGTGGGCGATACCTGTAATGAGAACAGGCGCATCTGGCAGCATGATGGTGCCGGACTCGCCGCCTTTTCGTGATTTCTTGGAACTCGATTCGGACATGCGGCGGAGCTTATCCGCTTGCGCCTACGCGGTCACGCGGATCGGGCGCCATCTCTTCATCTTTTCACGCGTTGACGCTCCGCCTTACTCGCTATAGCTTCGCGAACTCCTTAAATAGTGCGATTTTAAGCGCCGGTAATTCTTGAAGTCAGTAATTCTTAAAGGGTTTAAATGCGATGACAAGCGAACGTGATCTCGCGCTGGCTGCGAAGGCTTGGCCTTTTGAAGAGGCGCGCAAACTTGTCAAACGCTTTGAGCGAGGCGTGCCTGCCAAGGGCTACGCCCTTTTTGAGACCGGCTATGGCCCATCCGGTCTGCCGCATATTGGCACCTTTGGTGAGGTCGTGCGCACGTCGATGGTCCGTCAAGCCTTCCAGCGGATGAGTGATATTCCAACCAAGCTCATTTGCTTCTCAGACGATATGGATGGCCTGCGCAAGGTCCCCGGCAACATCCCCAATAAGGAGATGGTGAGCGAACACCTGGGTAAGCCCTTAACGCAGATCCCCGATCCCTTTGGCGAGCATGAGAGCTTTGGGCACCATAACAATGCTCGCTTGCGCGCGTTTCTTGATGAGTTCGGGTTCGATTACGAGTTCGCGTCCTCCAGCGACTATTACAAGTCGGGACGTTTCGATGATGCTCTTCTTCGGGTGCTGGAAACATATGATCAAATCATGGGCATTATGCTGCCGAGCCTTGGTGAGGAGCGTAGGCGCAGCTATAGCCCCTTCTTGCCGGTCAGTCCGCGCACCGGCCAAGTCCTGCAAGCGCGTGTCGTCGAACGGAACCTCTCAAAGGGCACCATCGTCTATGAGGAAGAAGACGGCTCGCTCGAGGAAGTGCCGATCACTGGTGGCCATTGTAAGCTGCAATGGAAGCCCGATTGGGGCATGCGTTGGTACGCGCTTGATGTCGACTATGAGATGTCG
>CAXMNO010000367.1:0-2444 GCA_964194655.1 uncultured Acidimicrobiia bacterium | reverse complement strand
GAACACGATCTTAGAGGAAAGCGTCGGCCCTTCTGGCCGCGGACGCGGCCGGGCTATCGAGTTCCAAGCGCTGTCAGGCGAGAGCCCACCGGTTCAACGAACAATTTCGGGCTTGCGAGAATTCGACCGCGTTTGTGGCGGTGGGTTGGTTCCAGGGTCCGCGCTTCTTTTAGCGGGTGATCCTGGCATCGGTAAATCGACGCTTCTGCTTCAAGTATTGGCTGCTTTGGCAAAGTCTGAAAGCTCGCTTTCCGGTAAAGAGGACGATATCGTCTATATCTCCGGGGAAGAATCTATCGAGCAGGTCCGATTGCGCGCGCGACGTATGGGTTTGGGCGACGCCAAAGTCGCACTCGCGACCGCCACATCGGTCCGCGATATTGCCGCCGGATTAGAACGGCGCGCGACCCCTCGTGCCGTCGTCATAGATTCGATTCAAACCCTCTTTCTAGAGGAATTAGGTTCCGCGCCAGGAACTGTGGCTCAAGTCCGGGCCTGCGCGCAACTTTTGATCTCCTCAGCAAAAACACGGGGCTTTGCCCTCATTCTCGTCGGCCATGTCACCAAAGAAGGGCTCATCGCCGGCCCTAAGGTTTTGGAGCATATGGTGGATGCCGTCCTCACCTTCGAAGGGGAGCGTGGCCACCAATTCCGCATTCTGCGTGCGACAAAGAACCGCTTCGGCCCCACAGACGAGATCGGGGTCTTTGAGATGACGGGCAGCGGGTTGGAGGAAGTTGAGAATCCTTCAGCCCTTTTCCTAGGAGAGCGTGAAGAGGAAACACCAGGCTCTGCCGTTTTTGCTGGTTTGGAGGGAAGCCGCCCGCTGCTGGTTGAGATCCAGGCGCTGGTCTCCCCTTCCCCGCTGGCCACACCACGGCGCGCCGTAGTTGGCTGGGACAGCAACCGCCTTGCCATGATTCTAGCCGTTTTGGAGGCACGTTGTGGCGTTTCCTTTGCGGGCCAAGAAGTTTATCTGAACGTCGCGGGTGGTCTTAGAATCACGGAACCCGCCGCAGACCTTGCCGTCGCCGCGGCCCTTATATCAGCCGCCGATATGCGCACAGTGCCGGCTGACTGCGTCATTTTTGGCGAGATCGGCCTTTCAGGCGAGGTTCGGGGTGTTGCAGGGCCCGAGGCCAGGCTTAAGGAAGCAGCGAAACTCGGCTTCAAACACGCACTTTGTCCAAAAAAACGGCGACTCGATGATGTGCGTGATATTATGGCAACAGACAGCATTTCTCATGCAAAAGACCTTGTCACGTGGCTCAACGATCCGTATCTCCACGCCACACCGGCATCGTCGCTTGGAAGTAGGGCCTAATGGGTGATCTACCAGTCAATGCAGTGGACATTGCTGTTGGCATAGTCCTTTTACTCTCCACACTGATTGCGTTTCTTCGTGGTTTCGTGCACGAGACGTTATCCATTGTTTCATGGATTGGCGCTATTTTTGCCACTCTCTATGGCTTCCCCATCGCGCAGCCTTACGCGCGTGAGTTCATTCCGGTCGAACTTTTGGCCGATGTCGCAGCCGGAGTGGCGATTTTTGTCGTTGTATTGGTAATGCTTTCAATCGCCTCGCGTTTCCTCTCAAGCTACGTGCAAGAAAGCTCTCTGGGTGCCCTAGACCGATCGCTCGGCCTGGTCTTCGGCCTGCTGCGCGGCTTCGTCATCGCCTGCTTGATTTGGCTGGGCTTTTCCTGGGTTATGCCAACCGACGACCAACCGGAATGGGTTCAAGAAGCCCGCACCGTCCCGGCGCTTAACTGGGGTGGGGATATTCTGGTCGCCTTTGCGCCCGAGCATCTCTTGAAAGAAAGCGGCGACGCGGCAGACGATGCCGTTGAAAATCTACGGCAACTACAAGAAAACAAAGAAACTTTCGAGCGACTGCAAAACGCGGTTTCGAAAGACAGTGAATCTTCCTCGCAAGACGGTTATAACCAAGGTGACCGTCAAGAACTTGAAAGCCTCATTGACCAAGTCGGTGAAAACGGTGAGGCTACGGAGTAAATAACGGCATGATTTCCACACACCCTTATGACGACGACAAGCTGCGCGAGGAATGTGGCGTCTTCGGAATTTTTGGCGATATTGACGCAGGCGCCCATGCAGCCCTGGGGCTTCATGCCCTGCAGCACCGTGGGCAAGACGCAGCCGCGATCGTTACCTACGGCGGTGATCAGTTCCATGCCCATAAAGATTTGGGCCAAGTCGGTGAAATATTTTCGGCACCCGCTGTGATCGAGCGCTTGAAGGGGTGCTCCGCGATCGGGCATACCCGCTATTCGACGACCGGTGAATCTGCCCTTCGCAACGTCCAGCCACTATTCGCGGACCTCGACTTGGGCGGTCTCACTCTCGCGCACAACGGTAATCTCACCAATGCACGCAAACTGCGCCAAGAATTGGTCCGAAATGGATCAATCTTCCAATCGACG
>CAXMNO010000366.1:0-3194 GCA_964194655.1 uncultured Acidimicrobiia bacterium | reverse complement strand
CGGATATCCATTTCCACTACAAACGCGCGATCGAGGCAGCCGAGGCGGGTGCGGCTTGTCTTAGGATCAATCCTGGGAATATTGGCTCGGCCGAGCGTGTGCGAGAGGTCGTGAAGGCGGCAAAGGATCACGGGTGCTCCATGCGCATTGGCGTGAATGCCGGGTCGCTGGAAAAGGATTTGCTTGAAAAATACGGCGAGCCCTGCCCCGAGGCGATGGTTGAATCGGCCCTCAATCACATTCGCCTCCTTGAGGATAACGACTTTTTTGAATTCAAGATTTCCTGCAAGGCGGCGGACGTATTCTTAGCTGTTGCTGCCTATCAGTCCTTGGCTGAGGCTTGCGATTATCCTCTACATCTTGGAATTACCGAAGCAGGCGGCCTTCGCAGCGGTACGATCAAATCTTCGATCGGCATGGGTGCTCTGCTTTGGGCGGGGATCGGGGATACCATTCGCGTGTCACTCTCCGCTGACCCGGTTGAGGAGGTGAAGGCCGGTTTCGACATCTTGAAGTCGCTGGGACTACGCCATCGCGGTGTGACCTTGATTTCTTGCCCTTCTTGTGCGCGTCAACAGTTTGAAGTCATCAAAACTGTGGAACGATTAGAGGAGCGTATTGCCCATATCACAACCCCCATGACGGTCTCGGTCATTGGTTGCGTGGTGAATGGCCCGGGCGAGGCAACTATGACCGATGTCGGTTTGACCGGTGGCGGCAAGGGGACGCATCAGGTCTATGTCGCCGGTGTAACGCACCATCGGCTCAAAGATCAGGATATTGTCGAGCATTTGGCGGCGATGATAGAAGCGAAGGCCGAGGAGATCGAGGCGGCGAAAGCTGATGGCGCCGATACGGCGATAGCGGAGTCAAAGGCGTCTTAAAGACGAAGACCAGGAGAGAATATTTTGTCAGCCTTGCAGCCCGTTCGTGGCACCCATGATCTATTGCCGGAGGATATGCGCCGCCATCGGGCGGTGGGCGATAGCGCGCGCGATGTTGCAGCGTGCTATGGCTTTCAGGAGATGGCGACACCGATTTTCGAATTCACCGAGGTCTTTAAGCGGACCCTTGGTGAGACGAGCGATGTCGTCACAAAGGAGATGTATACCTTCTCCATGAAGGAGGGGGAACAGATTACCCTACGCCCGGAAAATACGGCCAGTGTGGTGCGTTCTGTGCTCTCCAACGGGCAGCAGCAGAACCTGCCGCTGAAGTATTTTTATGCAGGTCCCATGTTTCGCCACGAGCGTCCGCAGAAAGGACGCCAACGGCAGTTCCACCAAATTGGTGTCGAGCTTTTAGGAGTGGCCCAGCCTTTGGGTGATGTCGAGGTTATCGCTTGTGGCGCGGATATCTTGGAGCGTCTTGGGATTTTGGCGGATACCCGCTTGGAGCTGAACACACTGGGGGATAGCGATAGCAGACAGGCTTATCGCAACGCCTTGGTCGACTATTTCGAAGGGCACTTAGATCAACTCTCCGAGGAAAGCCGCGATCGCTTGCAGCGCAACCCACTTCGCATCCTCGATTCCAAGGACCGGGATGACAAGAAAATTATCGGAGGCGCGCCGGTCTTTGATGACTACCTCAATCAGGAAAGTCAGGACTTTTTTGCAAAGGTTTGCGAGGGTTTGGACCGCCTAGGCATAGCTTACACACGTAACCCCAGGCTTGTGCGCGGGCTCGACTACTACAGCCACACGGCGTTTGAATTCAAGACAACCCGTTTAGGCGCGCAAGATGCTGTCATGGCTGGGGGACGATATGACGGGCTTTGCCAAATTATGGGTGGGCCCGCGATGCCCGCAGTGGGGTGGGCGGCTGGAATAGAACGCCTGGCAATGCTTTTGGACGCGACACCACCGGCACCCGCACCAGTGGTGCTCGTGCCGCTTGGCAATGAGGCTGAGCTTACGGCTCTTTCAATTGCCCGTGGTTTGCGAGCTGAAGGATTGGTTGTCGAGATGGGTTTTACGGGTAATCTGAAAAAGCGAATGCAACGCGCCGACCGTATGGGGGCGCTCGCGGCCATAATCATCGGCGATGATGAATTGGCGGCGCAATCTGCAACACTTCGTGATCTTCGCGACGGCGCTCAAGAACTTGTGCCTCTTAATTCTTTGAGCGAGCGATTGCGGGCTTATCGCTAGTTTGGGCGCATCTATGGCCGATGGACCCGAAAGGATTATGGAAGGTTTTTTGCTGGTGGGGGCAAGCCGCCAGCAATTGCCATCCGATGCAGCGGCTAGGCTTTTCTCACCTGAGGGTTATGACCTTTTGTTCTCGCAGGTTTGCGAGCTGGACGTTCAGGAGTCATTCATATTTCTTGGCGAGGAATATCTTATCTTCCTTATCGTTCGCCAGCCGGGCCGAGGTCTCATCGCGCAGCTTTTCGCCTTAATTGCGGAAAGATCCGGGCTTGATACCGCAAAAGCAGCCGGTATTGGTTACGCGTTGGAGGGGGAGGCGGCGCTCCATCACCTTTTTGAAATTGCAGGTGCTCTCAATGAAGGTGGGCCTGCTGAACCACGATTGGCGGGCCGATTGCAGGAATGCCACGCGCGCGCCCAAAACTCCGGTGCGAGCGGTTCGTACTTGAATAAGGTGTTGCCGGCTCTTATTGCGACGGCGGAAAGTACAGGACTGCAATCGCCTAGCGCCCACGCACCCATGACGGCCGTTGCGCTGGAAGTCGCCAAGAGCTTGCATGGCGATCTTTCGAGTTGCCGTGGACTTATGATTGGCCTTGGGGAAATGGCGCTGGATTTGGGTGACGAGCTCCTTCGCGCTGGCCTCAAAAATTGGGTTGTGATGCACCCCTCGCAAAACCGTGCATCCGATCAGGCGAGCAAGATGGGAGGGCACTATCGCATCTGGGACGATCTGAGCGAAGCGCTTGCTTCAGCTGAGGTTATCGTTTGTGATCGTGGATCGGGCCAGTGGTGTGTCTTGAAGGCCGAAGTAGAGGCTGCCTTGAAAAGCCGGAAAAGGCGACCCATCCTAATAATTGATGCGGCCTTGCCGGGTGATGTTGAGGATTCAGTCCATGATTTGGAAGATGCCTTTCTTTTTCGCCTGGAAGACCTCGAACGCTTGGCACGCGAGGACACCGAGACGCGGCTAGCGCCGCGCATTCAAGCGCGTGACGCGGTAAATCGCGATTTTGAACATTGTCTCCAAGCGATAACCAA
>CAXMNO010000365.1:0-10645 GCA_964194655.1 uncultured Acidimicrobiia bacterium | reverse complement strand
GAAAAGCGTAAGTACGCGATTTTGGGCGTTTTCATCGTGGCTGCTGTCTTCACGCCGCCGGATCCTTTGAGCCAGTTAAGCCTCGCGATACCGATTATCATTCTCTACGAGATTTCCATCCATATGGCCAAGGCTGTTGAGCGTCAGCGTGCGCGGCGTCGTGCGGAGGAAGAGGCTCGGGAAATCGACCAATCCGAAGGTGGCGGTGTCGCGGATTCGTGATCCATTGGTTGTCGGGCTAAGTCAGCTCTACGCTTGAAAAGAGATTTCGTTAACGAAATCCCCATGGACAGCGAGTCCCCGCTCAGCCTATAAGATCGCTGATATAAGCCTGCGATTGATTCTAAGTCTGCGAAATGGTTAGAAATGTTTGATCTGAAATGGATTCGTGAGTGCCCCGATGAATTTGATGCGGGCTTGGCACGTCGGGGATTGGAACCTCGTGCTCAGGAAATTCTAGATCTCGACCGTCGCCACCGCGAGGCTCAAACGGCCTTGCAGGTGATGCAGCAGCGCCGCAACGAGCTTTCAAAGGCTGTTGGTGCTTTAAAACGCGAAGGCGCGGATGCCTCTAGCGAAATGGCTGAGGTTTCAAATCTGAAGTCCTCCATGCCTGAAAAGGACGAGGAAGCGCGCGGCCTCTTATCATCCATCGAAGAATTGCTCGCCGGTCTGCCCAACATTCCCTTCGATGATGTCCCCGAAGGCGAGGACGAGGCCGATAATGTCGAATTGAGACGTTTCGGTGAGCCGCCGGATTTCGATTTTGTGCCCAAACAGCACTTTGACATTGGCGAAGGTTTGGGCGGGCTCGATTTTGAAGCGGCTGCTAGGCTCGCAGGCGCACGTTTCACTGTTATGCGGGGCGCGGTTGCGCGATTGCACCGGGCTCTCGCCCAATTCATGCTCAATCTCCACACGGAAGAACATGGCTATAGCGAAACCAACACGCCTGTATTGGTACGCGATGAGGTCCTCTTTGGAACCGCGCAGCTGCCAAAGTTCGCAGAAGAACAGTTTAAGACGGAGGATGGCCGCTGGCTCATCCCAACATCTGAGGTCACGCTGACCAATCTTGCTATGGGCCAAATTTACGAAGCAGAAGATCTGCCGATTCGCGTGACGGCGCATAGCCTTTGCTTCCGCTCCGAGGCGGGTGCGGCTGGCAAGGATACGCGCGGTATGCTCCGCCAACATCAATTTGAGAAGGTTGAGCTTGTCTCCGTCGTGACCCCGAATGAGTCGGAGGCCGAACATCAGCGCATGACGGCTTGCGCGGAGGAGGTTCTAAAGCGTCTGGGGCTTCCTTACCGTGTGATTGTACTATCGAGCGGTGATATGGGCTTTGGCGCGCGAAAGACTTACGACATCGAAGTGTGGTTACCAGGTCAGAATACCTACCGCGAAATTTCGAGTTGCTCGAACTGTGGAGACTTTCAAGCTCGCCGAATGAAAGCGCGCTTCCGGCCCAAAGGTGAAAAAGGAACCCGCTTTGTCCACACTCTGAATGGGTCGGGCATTGCTGTGGGTCGGGCATTGATTGCCGTGCTTGAGAACTACCAACGTTCCGATGGATCTGTTGAAGTGCCCGAGGTCTTAAGACCTTACATGGGGGGCTTGGAGGTTTTAAAACCGCATGGATAATTTGCTTATGAAGCTTGATGGTGCGCGCATACTGGTTACCAACGATGACGGTATTTTTGCACCGGGAATTGAGGTGCTGGAACGCATCGCTAAGACCTTTAGCAATGATGTTTGGGTTGTGGCGCCTGAGACGGAACAGTCGGCGGCCAGCCATTCGCTGACATTGCGCCGGCCGTTGCAGGTGCGAGAGATAGCAGCCAAGCGGTACGCGGTTAATGGCACACCGACGGACTGCGTCTTGGTTGCACTAAAGAAGATTCTTGCGGAAAAACCGGCGGATATAATCCTTTCAGGCATTAATCGAGGTGCCAATTTAGGCGAGGATGTCTCCTATTCGGGGACGGTTGCAGCCGCGAAGGAAGGGGCGTCCCTTGGGATACCTTCTGTTGCGTTCAGTCAGGTTTACGAGCAAGCTGACGCAATCTACTGGGCGACCGCAGAGAAATACGGTGTTGAGGTCTTGAAGAGCTTGCAGTCTTTTCCCTGGCGTAAAGGCACGCTGGTTAATGTCAATTTCCCGCCGTGCCCGCCTGAGGAGGTGACGGCAGTGCGCGCAGGTCCGCAAGGCTTTAGAGAGGCCAGTGTAGAGCTCATCGACTACAAAGGCCCGGATGGACGGCCCTATATTTGGATTGGTGATTTTGCCAATGATCGCTCGATCGAGCGCGGCACGGACTTATCGATCATAGAAGATAAGGCGGTTTCCGTGACCCCACTCCATTTGGAGATGACGCATAAGCCCTCTTTAGAGGCGATGAGGGAGTTGTTGTCGTGACAATGGATGCGCGGAAGATTCGGCTTATCATGCAGCTTCGAAGCGCAGGCATTTCCGATACGGCGGTCCTTTCCGCAATCGAACGTATTCCGCGTGAAGCCTTTGTGCCGAAATCATTCCAGGACCAAGCCTATGAGAACATGGCGCTTCCCATCGGCCATGGTCAAACTCTGAGCCAGCCTCAAGTCGTTGCCCTTATGAGCCAGGCTCTAAAAGCCGAGGCACGCGGCAAAGTGCTCGAGATTGGTACGGGTTCAGGCTATCAGGCAGCGATTTTATCACGGATATGCCGGCGGGTTTACAGTATAGAGCGCCATCGTGAGCTTTTGGTGATGGCGGAGGAGCGTTTTCGCGCGCTTCGCCTACATAATATCACCTCTCGTACCGGCGATGGCTGGAAGGGTTGGCGCGAGCAGGCCCCTTTCGAACGTATTATTGTCACAGCAGCTCCGCCGCGTTTGCCGGAGGTTCTTTTGGATCAACTGGCACCTGAAGGTATTATGGTGTTGCCACTTGGGTCTTCTTCGCGCATTCAGCAGCTTTTACGGATTACACGCGATGAAACCGGTACGTTTCATGAAGAAGATCTGGGTTCAGTTCGATTTGTCCCGTTAGTCGCCGGTTTGCCCGAGGACGAGGGCAAAGAGGGCGTTTCGCTGCGCGGCACAGCTGGGTTGAACGGCGCTCGTTAGGGGGGTACTGATTTGACAAGGGGGGGCGGGATGCGAGCTATTCTAAGCTTGTCAGTCTTGGTGCTTGCTTGTTTAGTCCTTGCTGCTTGCGGCAAGGAGCCGCCGCTTTATCCTACTGGCTACGTCACGCCTTCTGATCCGCCGCTACCACCCAGGCGCAAGCCGCCTGTACCAAGCTCATTCGCCTCTAGCGGAGCGGTGCAAAGTGCTTCGTTGTCATCGGGTGGCCGTACGAGCGACCCCGTTGAATCTGCTTCGTTGGCGCCAAGTCCCCAGACGAGCACGGGGACGAGCACCCGGCCATTGGTTACCCCGGAGGTTGCCACGCCGCCGGCCTCTGGCCGCTATAGGGTGGCCGCCGGTGATACGCTCTATGCCGTTTCGCGCCGCTTTGGCACCCCGATCAGGGTTTTGATTGACGCGAATTCACTGCGTCCGCCTTACAATTTGGCCGTCGGGCAGTCCTTGAAAGTTCCAAGCCCGCGAACCCACCGCGTGCGACCCGGCGAAACGGTATATGGAATTTCGAGACTTTACGGCGTTGAAATGAGCGAATTGATGCGCGCGAACGCCATATCGCCGCCCTTTACGATTGCGGTGGGAACGCAACTTGTTCTGCCTGGTGCGAGTGGGACCGCATCTTCAAGTGTGGCGGCAAGGCCGGAGCCGGAGCAATTGACACAGCAAAGCACCAGCGCTTCCTCCTCGCCCTCAGCTCCACCAACACCAGCGCCTCAAGCGGCCAATACCGGCACCCAAGAGCCCAGCGCAGCAAAGCCGACGGCTGAAGCAAGCCCGCCCGAAACTGCGGTCCCGAAAGTACCGGCGCGAAGTGGTGGTAAATTCCTTTGGCCCGTTAGCGGGCGCGTGGTCCAGGATTTTGGCCCGCAAGGGAGTGGGAGGCACAATGACGGCATCAATATTTTGGCGCCGCGCGGTGTGCCTGTGCACGCAGCAGAAAATGGTGTTGTCGTCTATTCAGGAAACCAGCTCCAAGGCTTTGGCAATCTTTTGCTCGTCAAGCACTCCGATGGTTGGCTAACGGCTTATGCGCATACCCAATCAATCCTTGTCGCTAAAGGAGATACGGTTGAGCGCGGCCAGCCGATCGCGCGTGTGGGAAGCAGCGGAAACGTGGCGAGCCCGCAGCTACATTTCGAGGTTCGAAAAGGCAAACGCGCGATTGACCCGATTCGAATCCTAGGCCCCAATCCGGTGCGATCTTCTGGTTAATCCGGCTTCTGGTTAATCCGGTCCGGGCCTAAGCCGATTCGTCTTCCAGCTTTTTTCCAAGGCGCCCGGCGAGTTCTTGAATATATTGCCAGGCAACACGGCCAGAGCGGCTTCCACGCGTCACCGACCACTCTTTTGCCTCAGCGCGGAGCTGATCGCTCGGGACGTCCAACCCATAGTGGGCGGCATAGCCTTCGATCATGGAGAAGAATGTCTCCTGATCGCAATTGTGGAAGCCGAGCCACAGTCCGAACCGGTCGGAGAGAGAGACCTTCTCTTCAACAGCTTCTGAGGTGTGGATGGCCGTTGAGCGTTCGTTTTCGATCATATCGCGGGGCATAAGATGGCGGCGGTTGGATGTCGCATAGAAGATTACATTTTCCGGACGCCCCTCGATGCCGCCTTCAAGGACCGCTTTTAGAGACTTATAGCTGGCATCTTCACCGTCGAAGCTGAGATCGTCACAAAAGAGCACCACAGGGCGCTTGCTCGCGCGAAGTTTGGTCAAAAGGCGGGGCAGGGATGGGATATCCTCGCGGTGGATTTCGACGAGAATGAGATTGCTGGTATCCTTCGCGTTCCCGGTATCGCTGGCGAGTTTCCGATTAACTTTCGCATGAACAGCTTTGACCAGTGAGGATTTTCCCATACCGCGCGAGCCCCAAAGTAGGGCGTTATTCGCAGGCAAACCTTGAGCAAAACGCAACGTATTCTCATAGAGCGTATCTGCCTGCCGGTCGATTCCCTGCAGTAATCCGAAGGCAATACGATTCACACGTTCTACCGGGTCAAGCTGCTCTCTTTCAGCATGCCAAATAAAAGCGTCCGCCAGGTCAAGGTCCATGGGGCTGCTGGTCGGCGGTGCTACGCGCTCCAGCGCATCGGCGATGCGTTTGAGAAGCTGGTTTGTTCCCTCGTTATTTTCTGCGGTCATTATGCGCTGCTCCGCTTTTCTTATATCAGAAATCCGGCAAGACCCTAAGGAGCGCGCAAATAGCCGTCAATGCATGGTTTTCTTATACTTTCCGACATTGCAATTCGTGAGCCGGACGGTATAGTCCGCCGTTTCGAATTCTCGGTGAAGGAAAGACCTAATGTGGATTTCAACCGCATATGCCCAAGGGGCTGATGGTGCTACAGACGGTGGGGGTGGCTTCATTCAGTTACTGCCATTGGTATTGATATTCGTTGTTTTCTGGTTTTTGCTGATTCGCCCGCAGCAAAAGAAAATGAAAAAACATAAAGCAATGGTCGAAGGCCTTCGGCGCGGTGATCGGATTGTTACCGGTGGTGGTCTGATCGGCACCGTGACGAAGGTTATCGACGACAGCGAAGCACAGGTGGAACTGGCCGAAGGTGTGCGTGTCCGGGTCTTGCGCAATACCATTCAGGATATTGTCAACAAGTCTGAACCTGCGAATCCTAAAGGCGGTGGCGGGGACGACAAAGACGAGCCTGCTAAAGATAAAGGCGCGAAGAAATAAGGCGGAAGATGGCCTGGGTTAAAGATTAGCCTGGGCTAGAGATTGGCCTGGCCTTTGAAAGCAAAGTGTAGCTTTGTTACGAAGTTCCAGTAATTTCGATAAAGCCAGTAATTTTATAGAGATAGAGCGAGGCTCGATAATGCTTCAAATTCCCCGGTGGCAGAAAGCCGTAGTTTTGGTGATCCTGCTACTTGGGCTCGCTTATAGCGTGCCGAACGTTTTGCCTAAATTCGATACCGACGGACTCCCAGGCTGGGTGCCGCACAAGACCATCAACCTTGGTCTTGACCTTCGAGGCGGCTCATATCTCTTGATGGAAGTCGATCTCAAAAAGGCTTTTGCCGATAAATTCAAGGATTTAGAGGGAACGCTGCGGGTTCGGCTTCGCGAACGAAAAATTCTCTATCAGGGTCTTGGATTCGATTCGGGGAGCACGTTCTTTGAGCTTGTGAACCCTGATCAAGAAGACCAGGCCCGCGCTCTCTTGCGCGAGACCGCCTTTGGCCACGATGTCGATGTCGAAGACGGCACGAAGTTCATGCTCACTCTTTCCGACCAGGAACGGCGCCTCCAATCTTCCAATATCGTCAATCAATCGATTGAGGTCATCAGGCTCCGGCTTGATGAGTTCGGAACGAAGGAGCCTTCCATTCAAAGGCAAGGCGACGAACGGATTTTGGTTCAATTACCAGGCGTCGGCGATACCGGAGAGGTTAAGAGCTTAATCGGTAAAACCGCTGTGATGGCTTTCCGCTTTGTGCGCGATGGAGCCAATCCCAATGCGCCTGCACCACCGGGCACTTCTGTTTTGGAAGGAGAGCCCGATGAACTCGGGCAGACTTTCCGTTACGTCGTTGAGAATTTGAAGATTGTAAAGGGTGAACGCCTAACCGACGCGCAAAGCACGTTCCAAGATGGCCAGCCCGTCGTTTCCTTTGTTTTCGATACTCGCGGTGCCAAGGAATTTGGCGACGCGACTCGCGATGGTGTGGGGCGCCTTTTTGCGATTGTTTTGGATGACAAGGTCATTTCCGCACCTCGGATTCGCGAGCCTATTTTGGGCGGGACGGGCATAATCTCCGGTAATTTCACGATTCAATCGGCTAGAGAGCTTGCAATCTTACTCCGGGCCGGGTCTTTGCCGGCACCGATAAGCTATCTCGAGGAACGCACGGTTGGCGCCAGCCTCGGTGCGGATTCGGTTGAGGCTGGTAAAATCGCGTCTGCGATTGGCTTTGTGGCGGTAATCATCTTTATGGCTTTAGCCTATGGGCGCTTTGGCCTCTATGCCAACTGCGCTCTTGTCGCCAATCTGGTCATAATTGTCGCTGTTCTCTCTGGATTGCAGGCGACTTTGACCCTACCTGGTATTGCCGGGATTGTTTTGACGATTGGTATGGCCGTTGACGCCAACGTCCTCATATTCGAGCGTATTCGTGAAGAGGTTAACATTAATAAGCGGGGACCAGTTACCGCGATCGACGCCGGTTATCGCCAGGCCATGGTCACCATTTTGGATGCAAACCTCACAACACTCATCGCGTCGATCCTTCTGTTCCAATTCGGAACGGGCCCAATCAAGGGCTTCGCTGTTACATTGTCCATCGGGATCATAACGTCGATGTTTACGGCCATCATGCTGACACGCCTTTTAATCGTGGTTTGGCTCCGCCGCCGCCGTCCTCAGACCCTGCCGATTTAAAGGGATTAATGCACCATGGCCTTTATTCGTAAATTCGCCATTGAGCCGAAATACGATTTTATGAGTTTGCGGAAGCTTTTTTTCGCATTCTCGCTGTTTTTAGTGGTGGGTTCGCTTGCGCTCTTGCTGGTTCGGGGCCTCAATTTCGGCGTCGATTTCCGTGGTGGCATCTTGATGGAGGTGCAAGTTGAGAATACGTCGATCTCAACCATGCGCGAGCGCGTCTCCGGCCTTGGCCTTGGGGAAATAACGCTTCAGGAGTTTGGCCAGGAGGATATTTTCCTCATCAACATCGCAAAACAGGCCGGCGATGAAGAGGCACAGATTGCGGCGATCGAAATGGTTCGAAGCGCGATTGGTAGCGAGGGTGTAGACTATCGCCGCCAAGAATTCGTCGGGCCAAAGGTCGGTGAGGAACTAAAAGAGGCGGGCTTCCTCGCGACGGTCTTAGCTTTGACTGGTATTGGCCTTTACATCTGGCTGCGATTCGAATGGCAATTCAGCATGGCGGCCATGGTTGCCTTGGTTCATGACGTGATTGCGACGGTGGGCTTTTTTGCACTCACCCAAATCGAGTTCAATCTCTCAACCTTAGCTGCGATCTTGATGATCGCGGGCTATTCTATCAACGACACGGTGGTAATTTTCGACCGTGTTCGCGAAATGCTGCGACGCTACAAACAGCTTTCGCCCATTGAGTTGTTGAACAGATCCATCAATAGGACACTGACAAGAACGATTTTGACGTCGGTGACCACTCTTCTGGCGCTGATGGCATTGTTCCTTTTTGGGGGTGAGGTCATTCGTGGCTTTTCCATCGGACTCGTTTGGGGCGTGATCATCGGAACCTATTCCTCGATGGGACTGGCTGTTCCAGTGTTATCGCTCATGAAATTGCGCCGTAGCGACGACGGGCAAAGCGAGAAGGGAACCGCTAAGGGTGAAGGAGCCCAGGCTGGTGCCTAAAGCCCCGCTCTAAAACCCCTCTGGCGTGACTGGATGGATATCACACCGCTCATACCCGAAGATCGGCTTATCATCGAAGGCTACGGCGCCGGTGGTTTCCGTGTATCTGGGGAGCGCTATGAGGGCTCGATTCTTCTAACCCCGGCACAAGTCTTAAGTTGGCAGGTCGGAAGCTTTCAAGATTTTGATATAGAGAGTCTCGCCCCACTCAAAGGCCTTGGGGATCTTTCTGGCATAATTCTGCTCGGCTGTGGGCGCAGTGGCCAGTTTATTGCGCCATCATTACGCCAAGAAATCCGGGAATCTTATGGCTTGGTTGTTGAGGCAATGGATTCAGGTGCTGCTTGCCGAACCTATAACGTTTTGATGAGCGAAGACCGTCCGGTCGTTGCTGCCCTTATACAGTTTGATTAGACGGTCTCCGGCGAATTTTGGGCAATAAAAAAAGCCGGAGCCCCTAACGGAGCCCCGGCTTCTTTGTACTGCTCTACTCTAAGTGACTAGAAAAGATTTTGCGCCGAAACCATAGCGAAAAGCATAGGGATCGAGAGCAAAGTATTGGTTCGCGAGAAGAGCATCGCGGTCCGGGCCGATTTGGCCTTGGCATCCGCGTCGGCTTCTACGATACCGAGCGCGCGCTTTTGATTCGGCCAAATGATGAACCAGACATTGAACCACATGATCGTACCCATCCACATGCCGATACCGATCATGGTGTGCTTGGGAACTGCAAAGCCTTCCGAGGCGCCGATGGTGATGGCATCGACCAGATAGCCGTTCATGTGAGCCAGGATCAGGCCGGTGACGATGGTGCCCATGGCGCCCCAGCGGAACCACCAGAGTGCTGCAGGCGCAATGACCTTGCCGATTGCGGGCTTCTGCTCGTCAGGGATCTTGCCCATATTGGGGATCTGTACGAAGTTGAAGTACCACAAAAGGCCAATCCACATGACACCTGCAAGGACATGGAGCCAACGGAAGAAGAAAACCCCAAAGTCGGCGCCTGCATAGCCTTGCACTGCGTAGTAAATAATGAAGAGGATCGCCGTCAGGACAAACCCGGCGATGACGGTCCTCTGCAAGGATGTAAGGATGGAAGCCATTCTCATTACCCCTCAAATGTTTAACCCTGCCGCCGAGCGGAGTCGGAACGGCAACTTAGCCCGGGGGCGAACTTACGGGCACCGGCTCTTCTTGCCAAGCATTTGCTATGGGACGTCCTAAAGGTGAGCGAACAACCAGATCTCTGCCTTGAGGAGTTAAGACGGCATGATAACGACCGTTATTTGACGGTTCTCTTTGCGCCCGCCAAAGCGCGCGAGGCTCTGGCCGCGCTCTATGCTTTCAATTTAGAGATCGCCCGGACCGCAGAGGTCGTTAGCGAACCGATGCTGGGGCAACTAAGGCTACAGTGGTGGCGCGAGACTATCGAAGGCATTTACGAAGGAAAGATAAGGGCACACTACGTTAGCGAGCCTTTGGCCCGTGCAATTGAGGAAGGTGATCTTCAGCGTAAGGCCTTTGAATGCCTAATAGATGGCCGCGAAAAGGACCTGGAAGGCTTTACGCCTCAAAATTTGACAGAGCTTGAAGACTATCTCTTTGAAACGGCTGTTCCCTTGGTCGAATCGGCCGGAGTTATCGTGGATTCGACGGTGGGAGCTAACGCTGAGACTGCGAGAGCCGTCGCCACGGCATATGGTCTCATCGGCGTCGTACGCTCGCACCCCTTTCATGTGCGACGTGGTCGCTGTTTATTGCCGCTTGAGCTTTTGCGTTCGCAAGGCTTAACCAAAGATAGCGCCTTAAAGGGGGAGACATCCGATCAGCTTCAAGCCGTGTCGCAGAACTTGGTTGCGCGAAGCGAGGAGCTGTTAGCCGGGGCTCGCGGCGAGCTCTCACGTCTCCCTAAGAGTGCCAGAAGTCCTTACTTTTTGGGAACTCTTGCAAAATTGGAGGCTAAGCGGCTGCGTAAAGTGAACTACGATCCCTTCGACCCTTGGGTCTTGCAGCCTTCACCCGCAAGGATTTGGCGTTTGCTTTGGGCTTCGCTTTCCGGCCGAATCGTCTGAAATCCAGCTATTCGGCGGCGGCCTCCGAGCTTTGTCGCCAAACCTCCAAGTCCTGAAGGGCGCGACGCGACATCGCG
>CAXMNO010000364.1:0-1807 GCA_964194655.1 uncultured Acidimicrobiia bacterium | reverse complement strand
TCGCAAGTCAGATCACGCGTGTCATGGGTGGCCGCGCGCCGGAAGGCTTCAACTATGAGCTCTTCTTGGACGAGAATGCGCAAAAGATTTCCAAGTCCAAAGGCAATGGCATTGCAGTCGAGGAGTGGCTCGCCTATGCGCCGCATGAGAGCCTATCGCTCTTCATGTATCATAAGCCACGGGCGGCAAAGCGGCTCTTTTTCGATGCTATACCGCGCGCGGTCGACGACTACCTAAGCTTTGTTGCGCGTTATAGCGGGGAAGAGCCTGCACGCAAGTTGGAGAACCCGGCCTGGCACATTCACAATGGCCAGGTAGAGGGGGAAAGCCAGAGCTCGCCGCTAAGCTTTGCGATGCTTTTAAACCTGGCTTCGGTTTGCAATAGCGAAGACCCGGCGGTGGTTTGGGGTTTCGTCGCGCGCTACTTGCCCGACGCCTCGCCTGAGAGCATGCCAATGCTGGATCGCCTCGTTGGCTTTGCCATTCGCTACTATCAAGACTTCATCAAGCCGAAGAAGAATTACCGCGCCCCTGATGAGGCGGAGCGGGCGGCGCTCGCAGATCTCCTCGCAGTTCTGGAGGCCTTTAGCGGCGAGCCGAGTGGCGAGGAAATTCAAAACGAGGGCTATGAAATCGGAAAGCGCCATAACTACGAGAACCTTCGTGAGTGGTTCAAGGCACTTTACGAAATCCTGCTAGGTCAGGAGCAAGGCCCAAGGCTGGGATCCTTCATGGCGCTTTATGGTTTAGAGGAGTCGCGGGCTCTGGTTCGCGAAGCTCTGGACCAGGGTGCCCAGAAATAATATGGCTCGTTAGGTGCTATGCTTGCGGCGCTCAGGCGCCGTGGGCGTAGCTCCAGTATAGCTCGCGTGCTTTTTTATAGACGGGTCCGGGTTGAAAGTGTTTGTTCTCAACGCGGGTGATTGGCAAAATCTTCGCATAATTACCCGATGAGAAGACCTCATCCGCGTCCAAGACGTCCTGCCAGGTAATTGTCCGCTCATAAACCTCAATACCGGCATCGCGTAGGAGCTGAGCGATCCTTTTGCGCGTGATGCCGCTCAAAAAGGTGCCATTGGCAACCGGCGTATGAGCAGCGCCGTCTTTTGCGATCCAGATATTGGCTGTGGCTAGCTCCGCTACGTTTCCAAATCCGTCTAAGACCACCGCATTGTCGAAGCCCTTTTCCCGCGCCTCCCGAATGGCCCGCGCGGAGTTGGGATAGAGGCATGATGCCTTGGCAAGTGTCGGGGCCATATCGGGAAGGGGACGGCGAAAGCTTGAAAGGCCAACGGAAAAGCCTTCGTCCGCCGGCATGGGGGCTGCAAAAAGCGTGAAGCAAAAGCGGGTGGATTCAGGGTCGGCATCGACAAAGCCACTCTCAGCCCAGAACATTGGCCGCAGGTAAAGCGCCTTATCCTTTGGAAATTTAGCGATACCCTCCTGGCAAATTTCCAGCATTTCACCGGCCGAAAAGACGGCCTTTAGACCAAACTCGACGGCTGAGTCGACCAAACGCTGGCAGTGTAGGTCGAGGTCTGGCGTGGTGCCTTCAAAGTAACGCGCACCGTCGAAAACAGTGGATGCCATCCAGCTTGCGTGCGTTAACGGACCTAGCAAAGGCGGGTTCCCTGGAAGCCATTCACCGTCAACGAACGTTAAAGCTGTGTCCTGCCCGAAATTATGATTCTTCATCACCGCCACCTAAAGCCCGTTGACCATTCACGTGACCATTCACGCATCAAAACAGCCGCACCTCCACGTATAATGGAGACTCTAGCTCTTATCGCGCAGCAAACAAGATGCC
>CAXMNO010000363.1:0-3494 GCA_964194655.1 uncultured Acidimicrobiia bacterium | reverse complement strand
GGAAATCGGTCTTTCCTATGCCTCTGCCATTGGCGGCGGGCGCGCTGGCATCATCGAGACGACGTTTAGGGAAGAGTGTGAGACGGACCTCTTCGGCGAGCAAGTCGTGCTCTGTGGCGGTCTTACCTCCTTGATCACGAGCGGTTATGAGACGCTGGTCGAAGCAGGTTATGCACCGGAAATGGCTTATTTCGAGTGCTTGCACGAAGTAAAGCTCATCGTCGATTTGATGTATGAAGGTGGTATGGCGAACATGCGATACTCCATCTCCAACACGGCTGAATACGGTGACTATACGAGCGGTCCGCGGATCATCACAGATGAGACCAAGGCCGAGATGAAGCGCATTCTGGACGATATCCAGTCAGGCCGCTTCACGCGCGATTGGGTGCAGGAATGCAAGGCAGGTCAGCCTTCCTTCAAGGCGCTTCGCCGTCGCGGTGCCGAGCATTCGATCGAGGAGGTCGGTGCCAAGCTTCGTTCCATGATGCCCTGGATTGCCGAGAACCGCCTGGTCGATAAAGAAAAGAACTAGGGCTTGGGTCTCCTAAGCGAGATAAGAGACGGCGGGGCTATCTGGCTCCGCCGTTTTTGCTAGGGAGCATTTTGTTGTGGCGGATCCCATGACACTGCTCAAAAGTCATTATGGTTTATATATTGTTAATGCTTTCTACGTTAAGCAATTAACTATTGTGATGCCCTGAGTGGAAGGGTAGTAATCGAATGGATTATTGCGAGGGGATATCATGTTGCGTGTTCCCCTGCCTAAAAGAATATGTTGTTGAAGCCGTTCAGTTTTGCCCTGGAGCTCATCACAAATTTCGAGTCTGTTTAGCTGAAGTGAGTGTTGGCACGCAAAAAAAGGTTGGTGGATAACTGAGTGACCCTTGGAAGGATAGCTAGCCAGGCTGGGATGGTTGGTGCATTTGTCGGTCGGGGGGTCGACGAACCGGACGGGTGGCCGGACGATTGAAAGAGGTTGGGAATTAGATGTTTGCGGGTTTACTCGGCATGTTGTCCGCCGATATGGCGATCGATTTGGGGACAGCCAATACACTGGTCTACGTAAAAGGGCGCGGTATCGTCCTGAACGAGCCGTCTGTTGTCGCAATCACCGAATCGCGCGGGCGCACTCAAGTGCTGGCCGTGGGCGACGAAGCCAAGATGATGCTGGGCCGGACCCCTGGAAACATCAAAGCCATTCGCCCCTTGCGCGATGGCGTCATCGCCGATTTCGAAGTTGCCGAGGAAATGATCAAGCACTTTATCCGTAAAGTGCACAATCGCCGTGGCTTTGCCCGCCCGCAAGTTATTATCTGCGTCCCCTCCGGCTCAACAGCGGTCGAACGCCGCGCTATTCAAGAATCAGCCGAAAGCGCCGGTGCCCGCAAGGTTCATTTGATCGAAGAGCCCATGGCAGCGGCTATTGGTGCCGGTCTGCCGGTGACGGAGCCCACAGGTTCAATGGTCGTGGACATCGGTGGCGGCACGACCGAGGTCGCGGTCTTATCGCTCGGCGGTATTGTCTACTCGCGCTCCGTTCGTGTGGGCGGTGATAAGCTTGATGAGGCCATCATCGCCTATATCCGCCGCAATCATAACCTTCTGGTGGGCGAGGGATCGGCTGAGCGCATCAAGAAGGACATCGGTTCCGCATGCCCGCCCGAAGATGGAGAGGGTGCGACCATGGAAATCAAGGGCCGCGATCTGATGAACGGCGTGCCCAAGGAATTGATCATCACCGAGCGTCAAATCGCTGAATCGCTCGCAGAACCTGTGGGCGCGATTGTGGAAGCCGTCAAGGTCGCCCTAGAACACACAGCACCTGAACTGGCAGCCGACATCGTCGATAAGGGTATTGTGCTGACAGGCGGTGGCGCTTTGCTGGGCAATATGGACTATGTCTTGCGCGCATCTACCGGTTTGCCGGTATCGATTGCTGACGACCCGCTTTCTTGTGTCGCGCTTGGCACCGGGCGCTGCCTGGAAGAACTGAAGGTCATGCAGCAAGTGCTGACCACATCTTATTGAACCTCCAAGAAAACTTGGGTGAAGTTTGTTAATCATGGAGAGCAAGGATTTCTTTATTTTCTGTGGATAATAATTTAAAGTGAAAGGGACCGGTGCGCCGAATCTAGTTTTTGTCTTTGTGTAGGGGCAATTTGTATTCGGCAAAGTGGGGGGACACGGTCGGTGGAAGGCATGTCGTTTTGTGGCATGAGTTGGCTTTCTTTGGTTGTCCGTGAAGATGTTGTCCTGTCCGGTCGTATGGCGCAGTGCGTGATTAGGCAATGCGCTAGCGGACATTGCAGTACCGTCGGGAGAGTACTTTGAGACGGCATGGACCCTTGGGAAGACCTGGTACGGTTTCGACACGCGTTGCGCCACCCATAAGGATATGGGCGCCACGCTTTTTCCTCATATTCTTAATCGCAATCGCCTTTAGCTTGATGGCGCTCAATCGCTATCAGTCGCCTGCGGTCGAGGTGATGCGCACGACGGTTACTGATGGGGTGACGCCGCTTCTAGATCTCCTTTCGCGTCCAGTGGACAGTGTGGCTGAGATTATGATGAAGGCTGACGAGCTCGCGAACTTGCGCGCGGATAATGAGCGTTTGCGCAACGAGAACCGGCGCCTTTTGGGGTGGCAGCAAGCAGCCCGGCGCTTGGAGGCAGAAAATGAGGGCTTGCGTGACCTGACAAGAATGACCCCCGATCCGCGCTTGAGCTATATTACCGTTCGCGCAGTGGGCGATGCGGGTGGCGCTTACGTCCGCTCACTCTTGATCAATGCAGGTGGCAATCAGGGCGTGCGCAAAGGGCAAGCCGCTGTCACTGGTGATGGCTTGGTCGGTCGGGTTTTGCAGGCTGGCAATCGCTCGGCGCGTGTGTTGCTCATTACCGATATCAATAGCCGGGTGCCGGTGGTTGTTGGCGCTAGCCGCGATCGTGCCATTCTCGGTGGGGATAACACCAACCTTCCAGAGCTTATGTACCTTGATCCTGAAAGCGTTGTGAACGTCGGCGATCTCGTTTTCACCTCAGGCCACGGTGGGTCTTTGCCTGTTGGTATCCCCGTTGGCCGAATAGAACGCGTCGGTGAAGCTGATGTGCGCGTACAGCCTTTCGTCGATTGGAGTCATATGGAATATCTGCGGCTGATCGATTACGACATGCCAGAGCGGCTTGACGATGTCATCAAGGGCACCTCTCAGCAGGCAGATAAAGTCGCCGGTGCAGTCACTGGGTCCGCCATTAGGAAAGCGGGGCTGTGAGCGATCCTTTTCTCCAGCGTCTCGACATCTTCGCTCGCTCGATCTTTCCCTTCCTGGTTACGCTTGGTTTGATATTGCTCACCGCAGCACCCGTGCGCGTGCCTGAAATTTCGGCGATTATGCCAGCTTTGAGTTTGATTGCCGTCTATCACTTCACTGTCCGTCACCCGCGATTATTGCCCTATTGGGCGACCTTTTTGCTGGGTGTTCTGCAAGATC
>CAXMNO010000362.1:0-2515 GCA_964194655.1 uncultured Acidimicrobiia bacterium | reverse complement strand
AGAGAAGGTCGAATATCATCAGGTTTTCGCCGTAGTTTTTATTGCCTTCTTCCAAATCCCTTGAGTGGTGCCAGCGATGCAACTCCGGTGTGTTGAAGAGATAATTGATGGGCCCGAAGCGCATCTCGACATTGCAGTGGGTGAGCATGCCGATAAAGGCTGTGACGGCGGCAATCCACAAGATGATCTCAGCCGGGGCACCAGCCAGATAAAGCAGTGGCTGGCTTAGGATGATGGAGACGACGGCATCGACTATATGAAAGCGGCCTGTGTTCCAGAACCAAAGGCGCGGGGCTGAGTGGTGGACGGCATGAAAACGCCAAAGCGGTGCCCACACGTGCGCGAGCCGGTGAGCCCAGTAAAGGCCAGCTTCGGCAAGGAGGAGGCCGAGTAGAACTTGAAAAGCCAGTGGCCAGCTCTCTGGCCAAAAGACGCCCGCCTCCGGCTCAAGATACTTGGCTACGCCCATGGCGCCGCCAACGACGGAGAGAACTTGAATAGTTCCCTTACTCACAAGCGTATGGCCGAAATCAGCCATCATTTGCCCGCAGTTTTGCAGCCACGCCCGTTCGTGCGGCAGGCGGCGTTCCAGCAGAAAGAGCGATAGAGCAAGACCGACATAAGCGATGTTGAAATAGAGAAAGCCCTGATCACGCGCCATGCCAAAGGCGGTGATGGCAGTGCAGCCGATCATCAAGACTGGCCAAATGAAGTATGAGATAAAAACGCGTGCCTTTGCGTCCATGGCTGGAGTTTCTTCCCAAATCGATGCCAACGAGCCCTTGGCTTCTTGTCACGCTTTGTGATCTTCCTTGTCAAGCCTTCAATGCCCCCCTAAAACACGCCTCCGTTTATGATGCGGGCACTGCGTCATATGCTAGACTTATCAAATGGGCGTTTAAGGGATATCTGGGCGGTGCGGCGTTTGGGTGGAGGGGCTTTGGCAAGGGGGCGTTGAATGTCATACGACTATGCAGGTGATCTTTCGCCAAGCGAGGCGTGGCAGAGATTGGAGAGCGATCCAACCGCTCAGCTGATAGATGTGCGCACGGATGCGGAATGGGTTTTTGTGGGGCGTGCGGACCTTCGTGGGCTCGGCAAGGAAGTACACTTCATCCCCTGGCAAAACTTTCCCGACGGGCGGCGTAATCCAGATTTCGTCACACGTCTGAAAGATGAAGGCTTTTCAGAAGACCAGCCACTCTTATTCATTTGCCGCTCTGGCCAGCGCTCGCTCCATGCCGCGCGTGCTTTAGCTGCCGCGGGCTTTGGCAAATGCTATAATGTCGCTGAAGGCTTTGAGGGCGATAAGGATAATGAAGGCCATCGGGGTAAGGCCGGTGGGTGGAAGGTGGCAAACCTTCCCTGGATACAAGATTAATTTAGAGGATCAACGAAGGCCATGAGCGAGAAAAAATCAGGCACGTCTTATCGTGAACAGACGCAACTCGTGCGTGGCGGTCTGATGCGCAGCGGCTTTGAGGAGACGGCGGAAGCGCTCTACCTCACCTCCGGCTATGTCTATGGCTCGGCAGAAGAGGCGGAAGACGCCTTTAAGGAGCGTATCGAGCGCTTCATCTATTCGCGCTACGCCAATCCGACGGTTGCCATGTTCGAAAAGCGCATGTGCCTGCTGGAGGGCGCGGAGGCCTGCCGGGGCACGGCCAGCGGCATGGGTGCCGTTTGGACCTCGCTCTTGAGTTTGACGAAGGCAGGCGACCGGGTTGTGTCTTCGCGCGCGCTTTTCGGGTCCTGCTTCTTTGTCCTCTCGGAATTGCTTCCCCGCTACGGCATCGAGACAGTCTTCGTCGATGGCCCGGATTTGAACCAGTGGGAAGAAGCCTTAAAGCCAGGGACAGCCGCCGTATTTTTGGAATCGCCATCGAACCCGGCGCTTGAGATCATCGACCTAAAGGCCGTTTGCGATCTGGCCCATGCGGCCGGTGCCGCTGTCATTGTCGATAATGTCTTTGCCAGCCCCGTTCTGCAAAAGCCGTTGGAATTCGGTGCGGACGTCGTGGTTTATTCCACCACCAAGCATATCGATGGCCAGGGACGCATGCTGGGTGGTGCGATCTTGGGCACGGAGGAATACGTCAAAGAGAAGCTCACCCCCTTCATCCGCCATACCGGACCTGCCATGAGCCCCTTTAATGCCTGGGTCATGGTCAAGGGGTTGGAGACGCTGAGCCTTCGTGTCGCGCAACACTGCGAAAACGCCATGAATGTCGCCCAGTTCTTGGAAAAGCAACCGGGCCTTGAAAAAGTTCTCTTCCCTGGGCTTGAGAGCCACCCGCAATATGCACTCGCTCGCAAGCAGATGAAGGGGCCGGGAACGGTTGTCGCCTTTGTGCTTGAAGGCGGGAAAGAGCGGTGTTTTCGTTTCCTGAACGCTTTGCAGATGATCGATATCTCCAACAACCTGGGTGATACGAAAAGCCTAATTACCCATCCCTCGACGACGACCCATCAGCGCTTGCAGCCCGAAGAGCGTGCCCAGATTGGCATAACAGAC
>CAXMNO010000361.1:0-8845 GCA_964194655.1 uncultured Acidimicrobiia bacterium | reverse complement strand
TTCCTTTGGATCGGGACCGGGCTAGGGGCACTTTGCGGCCTTCTTCATGCCATGTATCTCTTGAAGCAGGTCGGTGAGTGCTCCGGTAATAACCTAAAGGGCCTCTACTTTGCCATTTGGGCGTTTGGCCTTTGGACACTCTTTGGCAGTTACGTCCTCGCCTTTTTGATTCTCGGCATAATCGGTCAAGCAATCGCAAAGCTTCTTCCGCCGCTTCGATCATGGAGGGGCCGGAATGTCTCCTAACCCCCGAAAGCGCGTCGGGATTATCGGTGCAGGCGTCGCCGGACTTGCCACTGCAAAGATACTCCTCGCCGAGGGACATGATTGCACGGTTTATGAGCGCCGCGACCAGCTCGGCGGGGTGTGGGCCGATGGCTATGCCAATTTCGGGGTCCAGGTTCAAAAAGAGCTTTATCAGTTCCCCGATTGGCCCCTGCCTGACGAAACTCCAAACTTCACGCCAGGCCCCATCTTTCAAAAATATCTCGAAGACTTTGTCGATCACTTTGGCCTTCGCCCACACATTCGCTTATCGAGTCCGATAAAGAAGGTGGAACCGCAACAAGATGGCAGCGGCTGGGCAATCGTGCTCGAAGAAAACGGGCAAGAGCGGCGCGAGGACTTCGATCTCCTCGTCATCGCGACCGGGCTTTATTCTGAAACGCCCAATATTCCCGATATTCCTGGCCGCGAGCGATTCGCCGGTGAAGTTCTTCATATTTCAGATCTGAAGTCACGCGAACGCCTGAGCGGGAAGCGGGTTGCCGTCCTTGGTTACGGTAAAAGCGCCACAGATGCAGCCCTTGAGGGGGAGGCTGTAGGCCAGGAGGTGCACTTAATCTTTCGCGAGGCGCACTGGCCCGTTCCACGAAATTTAGCAGGCCTTCTTCCCTTCAAATGGGGCATGCTGAACAGAATGACTGCAGCCCTGATACCGCCGTATTTGCGCCCAAGTCCTCTCGCCCATACTCTTCATAGCTACGGTGGCCCTTTGCCATGGATTTTTTGGCGGGCAGTCGCGCTTTTGCTCTATTTCCAGTGGGGACTGGGCACCAAGATTGCTCGCGATAAAAACCTCGTGCCCTCCGTGCCGGTCGAGATCGGGTGTTTTCATGAATCGACCATGGTACCGCGTCCGGGCCTCTATCACGCCATTCGAGAGGGTCGGATCAAGGCGCACCGCACCACCATCAAGGAATTCACGAACAATGGCATCTCGCTGGAGGACGGCGACGAGCTTGAAGTAGATACCGTCGTACTGGGGACCGGCTGGCAAAATGACCACCGTATCTTCAGTGACGAAACTAAAAAGGCCCTGGGCGAAGACGATGATGGCTTTTACCTTTACCGTCATATGTTGCAGCCCGATCTTCCGGGCCTCTTTTTCATTGGCAGGGCCTCAACTTTCCTCAGCGTTTTGACCTACAGCTTGCAAGCGCGCTGGCTGGCCGAATTGCTCAAGGGGAATATTGCCCTTCCATCCGCCGGGCATATGCAGGACGAGATCGCTCATATGAAAGAATGGAAGCGTTCCTGGATGCCTTTTAATGCTTCCAGGGGCGCACGCCTCCTCCTGCACATGCTGCACTACCATGATGAGCTTTTGCGCGACTTTGGCGCGAACCCTTTGCGTAAACGCGGTCCCTTCGCCCCGGTAAAGGAGCTCTTTGCGCCTTATCAACCGAGCGACTATGCGACCATCGCCTCAGGAGATTGGGAGAAAATTGAGGGGAAAGTGGCACGGCCCACGACCGGTGACCATGCCACTCTAAGCTAAGCAGCTTTTCTATGCTGCCTCGACCAACTCACCATTGATAGCGAGACCTTCATCGCCTGCCGTGACATGAACAACGTCGCCTTCTTCAATACGCCCTTCAAGGAGCAAGGTTGCCAGGGGATTTTGCAGGTCGCGCTGCACGACGCGTTTCAGGGGCCTGGCGCCGTAGACCGGATCATATCCCTTATCCGCAAGCCGGGCTTTGGCCGATTCGTCCAATTCCAGAACGATCTTGCGATCTGCTAAGAGCGCGGAAAGCCGCTGAAGTTGGATTTCGACGATCGTGCCCATCTGCGCACGCGTCAAACGATGGAAGAGGAGTATTTCGTCCATGCGATTGAGGAACTCTGGCCTAAAGGCACCTCGGACGCGGTTCATTACTTCATCGCGCACAACCGCGGAATCCTCACCCTCCGGCTGCTCCGCTAAGATATCGGCGCCCAGGTTCGACGTCATGACGATCAAGGTGTTCCTGAAATCGACTGTGCGCCCTTGGCCATCTGTGAGCCGCCCATCGTCCAACACTTGAAGGAGGACGTTGAAAACATCGGGATGTGCCTTCTCGATCTCATCGAATAAGATAATTTGATAGGGGCGACGCCTGATAGCCTCTGTCAGAGCACCCCCTTGATCGTAGCCAACGTAGCCCGGTGGCGCACCGATCATGCGGGAAACGGCGTGTTTCTCCATATATTCCGACATGTCGAGGCGCGCCATGGCCGTTTCGTCATCGAAGAGAAACCGGGCGAGCGCCTTGGTGAGTTCCGTCTTGCCGACACCCGTGGGTCCCAAGAAAAGGAAAGATCCAAGGGGCCGGTTGGGGTCTTGCAAGCCTGCACGCGCCCGCCGCACGGCGTTCGAGATAGCGACAATTGCCTCTTCTTGGCCAACAACGGAGGATCCCAGGCTATCTTCCATGTGAAGAAGCTTCTCGCGCTCACCTTCCAACATCTTGTCGACGGGAATGCCAGTCCAGCGCGCGACGATGCCGGCAACATCACCGTCCGTCACGACCTCATTCAACATGCGATGCTCGTCCGCTTCCTCCGCCTCGTCCAATTGCTTTTCGAGGTTGGGAATAACGCCGTACTTCAGCTCGCTCGCCTTATCGAGCAAACCGTTGCGCTGCACGATTTCCAATTCACCACGGGCGCGGTCGAGCGCCTCTTTAAGTTTTTGTACATCTGCAAGCTTATCTTTTTCGGCCTGCCAAATCTCGGTAAGGTTGCGGACTTTTGAATCTTGCTCCAAAATCAAATCGCTTAACTTTGCCAAACGCTCTTTGGAAGCCTTATCGGTTTCCTTGCGCAGCGCCGCCTCTTCGATTTTCAACTGGATCAGCTTGCGATCAAGCTCATCGATCTCCTCAGGCTTGGAATCGAGCTCCATACGTAGACGGCTTGCAGCCTCATCCACGAGGTCGATCGCCTTATCAGGCAGGAAGCGATCCGAAATGTAGCGGTTGGAGAGTGTCGCAGCAGAGACGATTGCCCCGTCCGTAATCCGGACACCGTGGTGAAGCTCGTACTTTTCCTTCAACCCGCGAAGGATTGAAATTGTTTCCTCAACCGATGGCTCGGGCACGAATACCGGCTGGAAACGCCTGGCCAGCGCCGCGTCCTTTTCGATATTTTCGCGGTACTCGTCTAAGGTCGTAGCACCGACGCAATGCAGATCACCACGTGCAAGTGCGGGTTTTAGCATGTTGGAGGCATCCATCGCCCCTTCCGCCTTGCCAGCGCCGACCAAGGTGTGGAGCTCGTCGATGAAGACGATAATCTCGCCACCGGCCTCAGAAATTTCCGCAAGAACAGCCTTCAAGCGCTCCTCAAATTCACCGCGGAACTTAGCGCCTGCGATCATCGCGCCCAAATCAAGGGCCATTAGTCGCCTGTTCTTCAAAGTCTCGGGCACGTCACCGTTCACGATACGCTGGGCCAATCCTTCGATGATGGCGGTCTTGCCAACGCCCGGCTCGCCGATCAGAACGGGGTTATTCTTTGTGCGGCGTGACAGCACCTGGATCGTGCGGCGGATCTCCTCATCACGCCCGATAACCGGGTCCAGCTTGCCCTCAAGCGCTGCAGCCGTTAGGTCGTGCGCGTATTTTTTCAATGCGTCATAACGGTCTTCCGCATTGGGGCTATCGGCCTTGCGACCCTTACGTAGTCCGTTGATGGCGCGGTTTAAGCCCTTAGGGTCAACGCCCACGCCACCCAGCAACTTCGCAGATTGAGTGCCGACGGCCATGGAAAATGCCAGGACCAAACGCTCAACCGTAACAAACGAATCGCCCGCTTCCTCGGTAAGCTTCTCGGCTTGTTCAAAAATCTTCCTCAACTCAGGCGCCATATAAAGCTGTCCGGCACCAGCACCTTCCACTTTTGGGAGCTTGTCTAGCTCAGCCTCCAAGGCGCGTTTTAGGGCCAAAGCATCGCCACCTGCTGCCTTGATGAGGCCAGCCCCCATCCCATCCAGATCTTCAATTAAGCTATAGAGGAGATGTTCAGGCGTTAATCGTTGGTGATCGTGGCGTTGCGCTAAGGTTTGCGCGGCCTGTAGAAAACCGCGTGACCGCTCGCTGTACTTTTCAAGCTTCATACCTAAGTTCCTGCTCTCTTGGGACCAAGGCTCCGCATCGCGGCAACCCCGGTCGTTTCAGTCAAAGAAAGCGGCTGCCCGTCCATCGGCACAGCCATAATTACAGACCTACCCTAAATTTTTGCTCCAGATAGGCCCTATTGCTTATTGGATATGGGACTGTTGCAAAAAAGTCACAAGGGGTCTTTCTATGCTTTTTCCCACCAACCGGATATGGCTGCCCCACACCAGCTTGACAGGCCTTAGTGAAGCCGCTTCACTAAGCAAAGTTGCTGCAGTGCAGCATGAAAGAGGTTTGGATGCCGGTTACTATTGAAAAGATCTACCGTTACCCCCTGAAGGGCCTGAATGCCGAAGGCTTGCAAAGCACTTTGCTTTCCGTTGGCCAGACGATCAAAGATGACAGGCGTTTTGCAATTGCTCACGGGACAACCGAGTTTGATGCGAATGACCCGCAGTGGCTTCCTAAAAACAGTTTCATCATGCTCGCCAAGAATGAGCGCCTCGCACAACTAGAAGCGAGTTTTGATTCAGAAAGCCAAATCCTCACGATCTTTCGCGGTGGCAAACAAGTCGCGAAAGGCAAGACCTGCGACATCATGGGACAAACCCTAATCGGCCAATTCTTCGCCGGCTTCATGGCTGGAGAAGCCCGTGGGACACCGCGACTCGTTGAGGCTCCAGGCTTTAGTTTCTCCGATACACCTAACAGGGTTCTCTCGATCATCAATTTAGCGAGCGTTAGGGATCTAGAGAGAGTTGTGCGCCGGAGCGTTGACCCGCTTCGCTTTCGCGCAAATATCTATATCGACGGGTTAGAGCCCTGGCGTGAGCGACATTGGATCGACCAGGAAATTACACTCGGCAAGGCCCAGCTCCGCGTCCGCTCGGAAATTGAGCGTTGTGCCGCCACCAACGTCGATCCCAAAACGGGTGTGAGAGACCTCAACATTCCGCTGACACTGCGCAAGGGGTTTCGCCACATAAATATGGGCGTCTACGCAGAAGTGATCATGGACGGTGAGGCCGCAGAAGGCGACAAGGTCACCGTTCCACAACTGCCCACGGAATAGATTTTTCTAAAGCAACTTTCTTATCAGACATCCGTTGCCTGAGGCTTGCACGGCGTGGGAGACACCTCGGTCGTCGAGCTTGCCTCCTGCTCCGGCGCTGCCTCAACGGGCTGTTTGCGCGGGCGCCCACGACGTGGGCGTTCTGCGGCGGCTGGTGCGTCACCATCACTCACGGCGATAGGCTGCTCAACCGCCACCGGCTGTTTGCGCGGGCGTCCACGGCGTGGGCGCTGAGGCGCTTCTTCACTTGCAGCCGCCTGTTCCGCCAAAACCGCTGCACCGTCAACCGACTGATTGCCGCCTGCAGCACCGTCTTGTGAAATTGGGCTTGTGTCTGACGACTCCGAGGTCTGTTCGCCAGCGCTTCGAGCGGAAACTTTAGGAGCTTGGGCTTCGTCTGCCCCAGATAATCTTGGCCGAGCCTGCGGCGCATCCCCCGCAGCCGGCGTCGAGGGCGAAGTCTGCGTATCGGCTAAAAGATCTGGTTGGGCGCTCGCCTGCGGCTGCGGCTTAAATCCAACATCCCCGCCGGCCCCGTTAGGACGCGGCCTGCGGTGATTGTCACGGCGCCTATCATCACGCCGAGGGTCATCACGTCGCACATCTTCTCGTCGCACATCTTCTCGCTGGCCTGCTTCATGTGAAGGGCCTTCACTTCGGCTATCGTCAGCTTGCGGGCGCGGTGGTGCGCCGGCTGGCAACGGATCCATTGTTTCGTTCATCAAGCGGTAATAGTGTTCGGCGTGCTGATAAAAAGCCTCCGCCATCACCCGGTCGCTGGCGGAAACCGCTTCACGCCCGAGCGTTAGATACTTTTCGTAAACCTGAGACGCGTTTCCGCGCACTCGCCCTTCCGGCCCGTTACTCTCAAAGTTCGAGTTACGGTTAGGAGGGCCTTGGGCCTTGTTCCTGTTCGGACGTCCTCTCATACGACGCCCACTGCCGGAGCTTTGTCTCATGATCTGCTTCGATTTGATTTGGCGCTGACATATCTTACGACCGCATTATTAAAAAGCGGCACTCGGAAAAGGCCGCTATGCGTCCTCAAATGATACAATCGTCAGTCGCTGGATTTTCCTGTGCATCCCTTTCGGGACGCCTAGACCCCCAAATGGTCTTCGCGTTCAAACTAGTTGGGTTTCGCACCCATTCCAATAGTTATTTCTCATCAGTTGTTATTTTTTCGGAAAATTGGCAAGGATGACACGCTCAATCCCACTCAAGTCCCGGCGCAACCCTGAGGGGCTGAGGTCGTGCGCTCTTAGAATTTCACTGACCTGCCCAGCCTGCCCCATGCCAAGCTCCAGCGCCAATAAACCCTGAGGTTTCAATAGGTTCTCTGCTAGATGCGCAATTTCCCGATAAGCATCAAGCCCATCCTCGCCGCCGTCCAAGGCCGATTTCGGATCAAAATCGCGCACTTCGCGCATCAATTTTGGGATAGCATCACTTTCGATGTAAGGAGGATTGGAAAGAATTATATCCCAACGCTCCGCATCATTTTCCGGTATGCCCAGCCCATCACGCCAATCAAGGCATTGAAATTCGACTCGGCTGCCCAGCCCCAGAGCTTGGGCATTTTCCGTTGCGATCGTCACAGCACCTTCAGAAAGATCGACACCCAACCCATAGGCATCCCGATATTCGCTCAACAGTGCCAAAAGCAAACAACCACTGCCGGTTCCCAAGTCCAGGATCCGCAAGGCCGCCTTTCTATCTGGAAATGCCTCCAGAAGGGCTTCAACCAAGGTTTCACTTTCGGGCCTTGGATCAAGCACGTCCTCGGTCACGCGAAAGGTCATCGACCAGAACTCACGCCAACCCAAAATGCGTGAACAAGGCTCGCCAGCGCAGCGCCGCTGAAGAAAGCGCTCCAATAATACTTCTTCGCTGGCCTTTAGCGGCATATCTGGCCCACTTATCAGGGCCACCTCGCCACCTTCTAGCACTTGCCCCAGTAAAAATTTGGCATCACGCCGGGCATCATCGATATTTTCAGCCTCTAGACGCCGAATTGCGGCGCGCAAAGCATCAAGCCGGTTCATCGCAACTCGGCGAGCAAGGCTGCCTGCTCTTCAGCAATTAATGGCTCGATGACCTCATCGAGGGCCTCAGCGGTTAATACCTTATCGAGCTTATAGAGCGTTAGATTGATCCGGTGATCGGTGACACGCCCTTGCGGAAAGTTATATGTGCGAATGCGCTCCGATCTGTCACCCGAGCCGATCTGGCTCTTGCGATCCGCCGCGCGCATGGAAGCCTGTTCTTGACGCTCGGCATCATAGAGGCGGGCACGCAGCACCTTCATCGCCTTGGCCTTATTTTTGTGCTGGGACTTTTCATCTTGGCACTGCACCACAATTCCAGATGGAAGGTGCGTGATGCGAACCGCGCTATCGGTCGTGTTGACGTGCTGTCCGCCCGCACCTTGGGCGCGATATGTGTCGATCCGCAAGTCCTTCTCATCGACAGAAACGTCAACCTCCTCAGCTTCTGGAAGAACGGCGACTGTTGCCGCCGAGGTATGGATGCGACCGCCCGATTCGGTCACGGGAACGCGCTGCACGCGGTGGACGCCTGATTCAAACTTTAAACGCTGGAACACTCCGCGTCCTGAGATGGAAGCACTGGCCTCCTTACAACCGCCGATTTCCGTGTCACTGTAGTCCAAGAGCTCGAAGCGCCACCCTCTCTGGGCTGCATAGCGTTGGTACATACCCAACAGCTCGCCCGCAAAGAGTGCGGCTTCATCGCCACCGGTACCTGCGCGTACTTCTAAAATCGCGCTGCGTGCATCGGCTTCATCTTTGGGAATCAATTGAAGCCAGACCGCCTTTTCCAGATCGGGAATGGATTCAGACAATGCATCGCGTTCGGCTTCTGCCAGAGCCTTCATCTCTAGATCGCTCTCGGCTTCAAGGAGCTGCTCGGCCTCTTCCAGTTCCTGACGGGCGCGCCGCAACTCCTGGATCGATTCAACCACCAGCCCCATATCAGCCAGCTCTTTCAGCATAGAGGTATAGGCGTCGGAGCCCGGGTCACTATGGGTTGAGATGAGCTGCGTTAACTCCTCGTTTCGACGGAGAACAGCATCAAGTTTGGCGTCGAGATTCACCTCGCCCCATCTCCTTTATTATCGTCCGCATCTTTGAGCGCATCTTAATTCAGGCCGAAAAGGCGGTTAAGTACCTTGCTTATAGCGGCAAGGTTTTTGGGGTCCCTTCCCGCCTCCTCGTGCAGGTGCGCCAAAGGTGCTCTCAGCAAGCGATCAATCAACTTTGCAGTCGCAGTCTCCGCGTCCAAGTGGCCCTCCGCCAAGACCTCTTGACGTTGCCTTTGGAAATATTGCCTCAATTCTTCCAACACTTGCGTCTCAAAGGGCTGAGCTTTG
>CAXMNO010000360.1:0-3625 GCA_964194655.1 uncultured Acidimicrobiia bacterium | reverse complement strand
CCGCCACAAACGCGGTCGAATTCTCGCAAGCCCGAAATTGTTCGTTGAACCGGTGGGCTCTCGCCTGACAGCGCTTGGAACTCGATAGCCCGGCCGCGTCCGCGGCCAGAAGGGCCGACGCTTTCCTCTAAGATCGTGTTCCATTCCCCGCAGGATTCGCAGCGGCCCTGCCACTTGCCCGTTACGGCCCCGCAGGACTGGCAAACAAACTGGATCGATTTCTTGGCCAAGTCGTTCGCTTTCGCTTTTAGTTATGCACCACTCAAGAAGGCGATCGGGCCTTCCTCGCTTCCGCTGACGAATTGCTCGACGTAGGGGTCACCGCAGTGATCGATTTCTGCCGTTGGACCTTCCCAAATAATCTTCCCTCCAAATAGCATTGCAATGCGATCGGAGATTCGTCTAGCGCTCGCCATATCATGGGTAATCGAAAGGGCGGTTGCGCCTAAATCGCGCACGCACTTCACGATCATCTGGTCGATGATATCACCCATAATTGGGTCGAGCCCGGTGGTTGGCTCATCGAAGAATATGATTTCCGGTTCTGTTGCGATCGCCCGTGCAAGTCCGACACGCTTTTTCATTCCCACCGATAGGGTTGCCGGATAAAGCTCGGCAACATCAGGGGAAAGTCCGACTTGGCTCAATTTATCGAGCGCAATTTTTTTTGCTTTGTCTGCCCCGAGCCCCTCAGCTTCGATAAGGCCAAAGGCAACATTACGCCAAACGGGGAGGGAATCGAACAAAGCCGCATTTTGAAACAACATCCCAAATTTCTGGCGCACCCGGTTGAGCGGTTCGCCTTGCAAGCCCATGACTTCTTCGCCATCGACTTCGATTGACCCGCCGTCTGGTTCGAGCAAACCCAGAATGCTTTTAATCAGGACCGATTTCCCGGTTCCCGAGCCGCCAATGACCACCAGAGATTGGCCGCTCGCGATGTCCAGATCTAACTCGTCCAGAACCACATTAGGCCCGAATGCCTTTTTAAGACCGCGAATTTTGATCTTTGGCGGTGCAGCGCCGTTGTGTCCGTTAGCAGTCATCGCGCGAAGAACAGCTCGGTAATAAAATAGTTGGAACAAAGGATGAGGATCGAAGCCGACACGACGGCATTCGTTGTCGCACGCCCAACACCCTGGGCACCACCCTTGGAATTATATCCGTGATAGCACCCCATTAGGGTCACTATAAATCCGAAGGCAGCTGCCTTAACAAGGCCAGAGATGACGTCCTGCGGCTCCAGGAAATCGATTGTATTACGTAGATATGTCGAAGGGTTGAAGCCCAATTTGTGCACTGAAACGAGATAACCGCCGAAAACACCGATGATATCTGCGATTAGAACTAAGATAGGCATCATCGTCAGCCCAGCGATGAGACGCGGTGCCACCAAATACTTAAAGGGGTTGGTTGCCAGCGTATTGAGAGCATCGATCTGTTCGGTAACCCGCATCGTGCCAATTTCAGCCGCCATCGCAGCACCGACACGGCCTGCCACCATAAGGCCAGCAAGGACCGGCCCCAACTCACGCGTGATTGAGACGATGACGACGTTTGGGATCGCGCTTTCAGCTGAGAAGCGTGCAAAACCCGTATAGCTTTGAAGAGCTAAAACCATGCCGGTAAAAATCGCTGTCAGCCCCACCACGGGTAGAGAGTAGTAGCCGATCTCGATCATCTGCTTGATCGTCAGACGCAGATAGAACGGTGGTTTTAGGCAATGCGAAACTGAGACGGAGGTAAAGACTGCAAGGCGTCCCGTTGCAATAAGAAAAGTCAGAAAGGGACGACCAATCGCCTGTAATAACGCCATCTAACTCGACGCTCCTTGACGATAAACTCTGTGAAAGCGCCCACCCAGACGGGTCAAGATTTCATAGCCGATCGTGCCTGCTTCGCGGGCCAAACGATCAACGCCATCCTCGTGGGCAAGAAGGTCAACAAGGGCGCCTGGATGAGCCGCGTTCTGGCTGATCCCGGTAACGTCAACGGTAATTAGATCCATGGAAATGCGTCCGACTATGGGAATTTCCTGCCCGTCCAGCCAGGCGCTGGCCTTGCTTGAAAGTGCGCGATGATAACCATCCGCGTAGCCAACCCCCAATGTTGCGATTCGACTTAGCCTTGCTACGCGGTGGGCGGCACCATAACCAACGGATTGGGGGGCGTCAATCTCGCGAATCTGTAAGATTTTAGCTTGAAGTCTGACTACTTGCGCCATCGGGTTGGGTTCGTGTGGTGTTGGATTTACACCATAGAGAGCGACGCCAGGACGCAGCAGATCAAAGTGGTACTGATGGCCGAGAAAGCAGCCCGACGAATTGGCAAGCGAGGCAGGTGCGCGTGCTAGCCGTGCCCGTCCGGCCTCAAAAAGCTTTAGCTGTTCATCGTTCATCGGGTGGGCGGGGTCTTCAGCACAAGCAAGATGGCTCATAACCAGAGTGACGATGACCCCTTCTGCGCGCTCACGCGCCTCCGCCAAAATATCCAATTCCTCTGGCGCAAGGCCCAATCGGTTCATGCCAGTATCGAGGTGCAATGCTGCTGGAAGAGGCAATTCGGCGTTTGAGCAAAAATTCTTCCAAGCCTCTAATTCACCAAGAGAATTTATGACCGGCTGCAAGTAGTTCTGGCGGTAGTCGGCCTCTGCCCCGGGCATCAGTCCATTCAAGATGTAGATCCCAGTGGCCGGAAGTACGGCATCCAAGGCCTTGCGGAGACTAATCCCCTCATCCAGCGTTGCGACGAAAAAAGACCGCGCACCTGCACGAAGCAGTGTCTCTCCGACCTTCTCAAGACCTAGGCCATAGCCATTGGCTTTCACCACAGCGCCGACGGCGGGCGCGAAGGAGCGTCTTTGAAGCCTGCGGTAATTCTCGGCAATTTTATCGAGATCGATCGTCAGTATAGCAGCGGCCCGATCTTCGGGGCCGATTGCGGTCGGCTCAATAGTGGTCGGGCAATCGGTCATCTAGAGCGAGGTCGCTGAACGTTGTCGTTTCACCGGTGAATTGGAATTTCCTAGTTCCTATCGGCCCATGGCGTTGCTTGGCAACGATTATTTCGGCGATACCGTAAACTTCCTCACAGCGCGCTATCCACTTGCCGTGACGGTCGTGGAATTTGTCCTCTGATTCATCATCACGCTGCGAGGGCTCCGCGCGCTCAATATAATACTGCTCGCGGTAGATGAACATCACGACGTCGGCATCCTGCTCGATCGATCCCGATTCCCGAAGATCGGAGAGTTGCGGACGCTTATCCTCTCTATTCTCCACCTGACGAGAGAGCTGGGAAAGGGCCAGCACGGGAACGTTCAAGTCCTTGGCAATGGACTTCAGGCCGCGTGTGATTTCCGAAACTTCCTGAACACGGTTTTCACTCCGCCGACCCGCGGGCGCTTGCATGAGCTGCAGATAGTCGACCACAATCATAGAAAGGCCGTGTTGGCGCTTTAGGCGCCTCGCCCTGGTCCGCATCTGTGATATGGATATGCTAGGTGTATCATCGACGAAAAGCTGCAGGTCATAGAGCTCGCGGCTAGCCTCGAAAATGGCATCGAAATCTTCGTTGGAAAGCTCACCTTTACGCATGGCATCCGAGCGCACTTTCGACCGCTCCG
>CAXMNO010000359.1:0-5922 GCA_964194655.1 uncultured Acidimicrobiia bacterium | reverse complement strand
CTTTATCGGGGAAAACAATCGCCTGGACGGCGAAGTTTTGGCCGATTCGAACGGCTATTGCACTGTCCAGGTGAACGGCACCCAGGTTCAAGCGCTTTCGGTCAACCATAACGGCGTTGGCGGCAAGACGACCTTGTCGCTCAGGCCCGAGCGGGTTTTCATCGAACCCAGCGAGGGACAGTGCCCCAATATGGTGCAGGCTGCTGTTGAGGAGGTTATCTACCTCGGCGATCATGTACGCACGCGCATCAATGTCTGCGGGCATGAGGAATTTGTGGTCAAGACGCCGAACTCGGCGGGGCACGTTCACTTGAACGTTGGACAGAACATCAATGTCGGGTGGTTGCCCGACGATTGCCGCGCACTCGACGCGTAGGCAATAAGAGAGGGGGAATTCGCCTGGTCGCCGCTCAATTTTGGGAGGCCTGGCGGTAAGTGAATTAGAAAGATGGCCGAATGGTGGAACCTTTTAGGTAAAGTGGCTTCACCGGCTTAAAATAGGGTCGTCTTCCAAGCAAAAGACAAACAACAGGGAGAGTTGGAAACATGAAATCCTTGCTTAAATATGGCTCCTTTGCCTTGGTCGGCGCCCTTGCCCTGGGCATGACCAATACGCCATCGGCGAACGCGCTTGATCTTGTGGTGGTATCTTGGGGTGGCGCTTACACCGCCAGCCAGCAAAAGGCCTACCACGAGCCCTATATGGCAGCAAACCCCGACATCAAGATTCTCAACGATGACTCGTCGGCCGAGGGTCTTGCCAAGTTGCGCGCACAAGCTGAAGCAGGCAACACCACCTGGGACTTGGTGGACATGATCGCGTCTGAATCGATCGTTGCTTGTGATGAAGGTCTTGTGCTCGAAATTGATCCGGACATGGATCTGGCAGCCGCCCCCGATGGCACACCGGCCAGCGAAGACTTCTTTGAAGGCTTCCTGACACCGGGTGACACGAACTGCTTCATCCCGCAAATCGTCTATTCGACCACCTTTGGCTATCGCACCGATGCCTTTGGCGGCAAGAACCCCTCAAAGATCCAAGACGTCTTCGATCTTGCCAACTTCCCCGGCAAGCGCGCACTGCAAAAGGACGTTTACGGCAACTTCGAGTGGGCCTTGATCTCCGATGGTGTCGATCCGGCACAGGTTTACGAAGTTCTCGGTACGCCGGAAGGTGTCGATCAGGCTTTTGCTAAGCTAAACGCCGTGAAGAGCGAAGCCATCTGGTGGAGCAAGGGCGCACAGCCGACCCAGCTTCTGGCCGACGGTGAAGTTGTGACGGGCTCGGCTTACAATGGCCGCTTGTTCTCCGCCATTGTTGAAGAAAAGCAGCCGATCGCCATGATGTGGGACTGGCAGCTTTTCGATCTTGACGGTTGGGTCATTCCTACCGGTGGCAAGAACATCGATGTCGTCAAAACCTACGTGAAGTGGGCAACCGACACCCAGCGTTTGGCCGATCAAGCCAAGTACATCTCGTACGGCCCGGCACGTAAGTCTTCCGCACCTCTGGTTGGTAAGCACGCGGAACTGGGCATCGATATGGCCCCGCACATGCCGACAGACCCCAACAATGCCAAGACGACGCTTCTCTTGAACTTCCTCTTCTGGGCTGACCATGTGACGGAAATGCGTGAGCGTTTTCAAGCTTGGCTCGCGCAATAAGCTAAACTTGAGGACGGGGCCGGATTTTATGCCGGCCCCGCCACTCATCAGATAGCTTCAATCACTTAGAGTATTTCATTTGCTGGTTTTTATTTTCGTATTCGTTTAGGCATAAAAAGAACACTTCGTAGCTTAAGTCCAACTACGGATGAGGGCGTGCGGAGGGATAATTAAAAAAAGCCAGAGGGTATTGAGTATGGCGGAAATTACGGCACCGGGAGTTATGACGACGGCTGACGGGACGCCTTTGAAGGTCAGTCTCAACCGAGCCCTTAGACGTAACAAGCTGCGTGCGTTTTTTTGGGTTCTCCCCCTTCTCGCCTTCCTCGCTATATCCTTTCTCATTCCTATCGGCTCGATGATGTTCCGCAGTGTTCAGAACGACATCGTGTCTCAAGTCTTCCATCGCACGGTGCCATTGCTGCAAAACTGGGACGAGACCACGGGCGAGCTTCCCGATGAGGAGGTTTTCGCAGCCTTCCGCGAAGATATTTTGGAAGGCCGGGAGAATAGGACCATTGGCAAAGCAGCGCGCCGGCTCAATTTTGAGCGCTCGGGCATGTCGAGCGCCTTTCGCTCTGCCCCTCGCAAGCTCAAAACAGTCACCGAGCCGCCCTTTAAAGAACAGATCATCGATATCCATAAGAAGACCTTTGGGAACGTTAACACTTGGCGTTTGATTAAGCGGGAATCGCGCCTCTACACGTCAACGCATTTCTTTGCCTCCATCGATATGCGCCTGGATGATCTCGGCACACCGAGGATGCGCCCGAAAAATGAACGGATCTACGTCAAGATCTTCATAAGGACCCTTATTTTAAGCGGTGTGATCACTGGGCTTTGCCTGTTGCTTGGCTTCCCGATTGCCTATCTCTTGGCGACGCTGCCGACCAAGACCAGTAATCTGCTTTTGATCTTGGTACTTCTGCCCTTCTGGACATCACTCTTGGTGCGCACCACCTCCTGGATCGCAATCCTGCAGCAGCAGGGGGTCCTCAACGATCTTTTGGTCTGGGTCGGAATTCTCTCCGATGAAAGTCGAATTCGCATGATCCACAACATGGCGGGCACAATCATCGCCATGACCCACATTTTGCTGCCTTTTATGATTTTGCCGCTCTTTAGCGTGATGAAAACCATTCCGCCGGCCTATATGCGCGCAGCCCTTTCCATGGGCGCAAACCCGGTATTGGCCTTCCGCAAGATTTACTTTCCGCAAACTGTGCCAGGTATCGGGGCAGGCTGCATTTTGGTTTTCATTATCGCGATTGGTTACTACATCACGCCGGAACTAGTCGGTGGCACCTCTGGTACTTTGATTAGTAACTTCATTGCCAACTACATGAGCTCGAACGCGCTGAACTGGAGCTTGGCGGCTGCTTTGGGCGTCATTCTTCTGGGCATCGTGCTGGTGCTCTATCTTCTTTATGACAAAGTTATCGGTATCGATAACATGAAGCTGGGATAAGTCACCATGTCTTTACCCGCCTACGCCGGACCCATTCACCGCACGTGGTACTACAGCTTCCGCGTCATTTGCGGCCTGATCTTCTTTTTCCTGATTGCGCCGATCGTGATCATCGTGCCACTGAGCTTCAATGCGGTGCCGTTTTTCACCTTCACGCCGGAGATGTTGACACTCGACCCGGCAGGCTACTCGACAAAGTGGTACCAGGAATTTTTCGGCAGCTTGAACTGGCAGGGTGCGGTTAGGAACAGCGTGTTCATCGCGTTTTTCTCGACCATTCTGGCGACGACGCTCGGAACGGCAGCAGCACTTGGGCTCAGCCGCCCCCACATGCCTTATCGCACGGCCATTATGGCCCTCTTGATTTCGCCGATGGTGGTGCCGCTGATTATCTCTGCGGCGGGTATGTACTTCTTTTACACCCGCATCGGCCTAGCGAACACTCACGTGGGGGTCATTCTCGCACATACGGCACTTGGAACACCCTTCGTCGTCATTACCGTGACGGCAACGCTGGTTGGATTCGACCAATCACTGGTCCGTGCAGGTTATATGTGTGGCGCTTCGCTTCCGAGAGTGTTCTTCAAGGTGATCATGCCCTTGATCCTTCCGGGTGTTATTTCGGGCGCGCTTTTCGCCTTCATTACCTCCTTTGATGAAGTTGTGGTGGTGCTTTTTGTCGGCAGCTTTGAACAGAGGACGATTCCCTGGCAGATGTTCTCAGGCATTCGCGAGTCGATTTCGCCGACGATCCTTGCCGTTGCGACGATCCTCGTTCTTTTCTCGATCATGCTCTTGACGGTGGTTGAGTTGCTGCGGCGGCGTTCGGAGCGACTGAGGGGCATTCAGTCGACCTGATCTTCGCTTTTAAGCCGGACTTTGAGGGCAAGGGTTTCCGCTCAAAATTCACTTCGACTGCTTGTGGCAGAAGAATTTCACGCTAGTGTGGTCGCGTGAAACGGAAACCCTTTAAGAGCCCGCGTAAGGCGATACGGACTTCCTTTGCATGTACCGTGACAAGACGCTGCTTCCAAACGAGGCTATCCGCCTCATGGCCTTGGGACTCCTGGCCGAGCGCCCCACGAGCTATGGCGACTTGGCAGCAGAGGTCCGCCACTTCACCGGACGTATAGCCGGGCCTTCGCTGGAGTTGGTCGGCGCGCCGCTGGAGGTTCTCATCATTGAGGGCCTGGCAGAAGCAGAAGGTGCTGCAGAACAAGCTGCAGAGCATCAAGACGACGCGACTTTGAAAATCACCGAGAGCGGTCGCGAAAAATTGCTAGAACTGCTATCCAGCAACACCAGAGCACCTGCCAATGAACTCAGCAAGCTGATCATTGCGATTAAGATCCGGTTTTTGCATCTGCTGCCGAAAGATGGGCAAGTTTTGCAAGCCGAGATGCTGCTGGAAATCTCAGAGCGTGAACTTGCGAGGCTCACCGACCTTAGGCGCACGCATGAAAAAACCGGCGGGCATATGCAGGCCTGGCTCGACCAGGAAATCGCCCAGGTCCAAGACCGCCAGAGCTGGCACCAGCAGCTTCTAGAACAACTCTCGAAGAATTAGCCTCGAGGGGACCCCACTACAAAGACGCAAGCAATATCCGCATAGCCTGGGAAAGCGTCGCCACCGCTTCGCCATGGTTTCCAGCATTATGAAGGGCCATGCCTTCATCGCGAAGCGCCTCGACTTCCGTTTTGACATCAGCATCGACATCGAGCTTCGCTAGCGCATTATCGATTGCCTTCGCATCCAAAGGGCAGTGGGCTGCAATCGCCATGCCAGAAAGGCCGCCACTTATCGCGACTGCCAGAGCTGCTGCCATCAATTTTGAGCGCAACATTTTTCCGCCTCCTGAAATTTTCGCCTTGAAAGCCCGGACTATAGCACTTCGATAGACTGACTTGTAATATTCTATAATGCGAATTTAGCAGCACGCTGAGTACAGAAGCCCTTGCCTAAACCAGGTGCTGGCCGCCGGTGACAAAAATCTCCGTCCCGGTCACATAGGCGAAATCAGGCGTACACAGGCGGAAGACGGCTGATGCCACTTCTTCAGGCGTCCCCATGCGGTGCATGGGAATGCGCGGAATAAGCGCCTCATATTCAGCCCCGATCATCGCGGTTTCAATTTCACCCGGTGCTACGGCATTCACCCGAACGCCGATGCCTGCAAATTCCACTGCCATTTCGCGCGTCAAAGCGGAGAGAGCTGCCTTCGAGGTCGAATAGGCGGAGCCTGCAAAGGGATGGAACTCGTGGCCCGCAATGGATGTGATGTTGACAATCGAGCCTGTCCCGCGCCGCAAGCCGGTCGCAAAACCACGGCCTAGAACGAGTGGTGCGAAGAAATTCAGCTCGAACACCTCCCGCCATTGGGCAACATCACCGTTGAGACATCCCAGGCGTTCCTGAAACGGGGTTTTTGGCGATACAGCAGCGTTGTTGACCAAGGCATGCAGCGGATCACCATCCAGAAGCTCATTCGCCTCTTTTATGAAGAGCTCGACGTCTGAGGCTATCGCAAGATCTGCTGTAATATGATGCGCCCAGTTGGGATCGCGCTGGCAGGCCTCCGGCACTGGTTCACGCGAACAGGTGATCATCCGCCAGCCTTCTGCGGAAAACCGCATGACTGTGGCATGTCCGATACCGCGGCTGGCCCCGGTTAAGACGACGGTTTTCTTTTGCTCTTTGTTCGTCGGTTCACTCATGACATCAAGCCTCGCAGGTTCTAGAGCACTTTCAGCAAAAGTGTGCGCGGTTTTGCGCCCGGAAAGTGCGTAAT
>CAXMNO010000358.1:0-4960 GCA_964194655.1 uncultured Acidimicrobiia bacterium | reverse complement strand
ATCTGGCAAGAAGGACGACTTTGCGATATTTGCTTGCAAGTAGATTTTGGAAGCCGCGCTGCAAAATTCAATGAAAAGCCATGAAGCGTTTTAGGGGGCTGGTTTTGTTTAAGGTGAATAAGAAAGCTGCCAAGGAAGGCGAAAGTGGGATAAAATCCCTCTTCCCCAGGATATTCGACCTGGTAAGTGAGATTCCTGCGGGACAGGTTTCAACCTATGGCCAGATTGCCTTTATCTGTTCAGCGCCCACCGCGCGCGTTGTGGGTTTTGCCGTTGCTGGCTTGCCCGATGGCTCGGATGTGCCCTGGCACCGGGTGGTCAATTCCATGGGGAAGTTGAGCCCACGCAAGGACGGCGTCGAGAGCCTTGAACAGCGCAGGCGCTTGCACGAGGAAGGCGTTTTCCTCGACAAACAAGGCCGGGTCGATTTCAAAAGCCATGCCTGGAGCGGCCCATCTTGGGCCTGGCTTGCTGCACACGGCTATGATCTGGACGACCTTGCCTTGAAAAGCACGGGTCTGAAACGCCAAGGTATCTGGTCCCGCTGGCCCTTTTAATTGCGGGGAAAGGCTTTAAAGGGCCGGACGCTTGCTTTAGGCAGTGGTTATGCCGATCTTGCAAATAGGGAATAGCCGATGACCAGCGTGCGTTTAAAGGATTTCACCATAGGCAACGACCAGCCAATGGTGCTCTTTGGCGGCATCAATGTTATCGAATCACGCGATCTGGCCCTTCACGCCGGTGAGTATTACGCAAAGGTCACGCAGAAGCTTGGCATTCCTTATGTCTTCAAAGCCTCCTTCGATAAGGCCAACCGGTCATCCGCCCACTCTTTCCGCGGGCCTGGCTTGGATGAAGGCCTGAAGATCCTGGCAGAGGTGAAGGAGAGCTTCGGCGTCCCTATCGTCACCGATGTTCATGAGGTAGAACAAGCCGGCCCCGTGGCTGAAGTCTGCGACATTCTGCAAGTCCCAGCCTTCCTCGCCCGCCAAACGGATCTTGTGGGCGCAATCGCGCGCACTGGTGCCATCGTGAACGTGAAAAAGCCCCAATTCATGAGCCCATCGCAGGTCAAAAACCTGGTCGAGAAGATCAAGGAGTGCGGCAACGACAAAGTCCTCCTTTGTGAGCGGGGAAGTAGCTTTGGCTACGACAATCTTGTGGTCGATATGCTGGGTTTCGGCGTCATGAAGGAGGTAAGCGGCAATGCGCCCATCATCTTCGATGTAACCCACGCTCTCCAGATGCGTGATCCGGGTGCCGCTGCTTCAGGTGGCAGGCGCCATCAAGTGGCCGAGTTGGGCCGCGCTGGCTTGGCAACAGGCATCGCGGGCCTTTTCCTAGAGGCACATCCCGACCCCGATAACGCCAAGTGCGATGGACCAAGCGCGCTTCCCTTCGATAAGCTGGAGGAATTCCTCACCCAAATGAAGGCCGTGGATGACTTGGTGAAGTCTTTACCAGCGCTGAAGATCGACTAATTCTCCCAGCAGTCGTAAGCCTCGTTCAGCGCATGCGTGACGAGAAGGAAGACAGCTTCTTCCCGGTGGGAGGGGTTGTCGCGCAGATAGTCCAGGACGATTTCACTTTGCCGGGCAATCGTCTGGTGTCCGGGCATACATGCCCGCCAGTCATCGGGCACAGTGGTCCGCCAACCGTCTTGAACGGCAAGATAGAGGTCGATCGTCGCCCCGACATAGCGCGCGCAATTTTCAGACGCCACGCCGTATCGATTATCCTCGCAAAGCGTCAAAAGGTCGCCGCCGGTTGCCGCATGGCTAACCGAGTGGGGAAAGGCTAGTGCAGCTAGGAACGCTGCCAAGGTAAGTGGCACCCGCATTGTTGCGCTCCAATAAATCACCTTGGAATATTCAATGCCCCTTGCCGGTTCTTGTCAAATATGGGCCAAGAGCCAGAAGAGAGAAGCTAATCCAGCAAAATCTCCTCATAGGGAAACGTCGAAAGCACGATGGGGCCGGTTTCGGTGATGAGGACCATGTCTTCCAGCTTTACGCCTTCAGGGCCGCCGCGTTCGCCCATATAGCTTTCAACGCACATGACCATGCCTGCCTCAAGGTGGCCATCGAAGATGTAGTGGGCATCTTCCGGGTAATAGATCACCGGCCATTCGTCCGACATGCCAGCGCCGTGCGCCAAGGCCGGGTAGTGCTGGGCGCGGAATTCCTCTGGTTGGCACAACGCTTTTTCAGTCACCTCGCGGAAGGAGAGGCCCGGGCGCATGAGCTGGATATTCGTTTGAATTTCCTCATGGGCCCGGCGGTAAAGCTCCTTTTGATAGGCACTGGGTTTGCCTGGCCCACAAAAGAAGGTCCGCGAAATATCCGCGAAATAGCCAAAGGGGCCCACCATATCGGTGTCGAAGCCAACGAGATCGCCCGCGCGGATGCGCTTGCTGGAGGCTTCCTGCTGCCAGGGGTTTGTGCGATCGCCGGAGGAGAGAAGGCGGCATTCCATAAAATCGCCGCCCGCTTCTATATTAGCACTCCACAGATGCGCCCAAAGCTCGGTCTCGCTAAGCCCGGGGCGAAGGGCTTCACGCATGCGGTATATGCCATCCTCGGCAATGGCGATCACGTGGTTGATGCAGAGGATTTCCTCAGCCGATTTGATATTGCGCGCGGGATCGATCACATCGCTCGCATCCATCACCTCAATGCCGTGTCGCTGCAAGGCGGGTATGGCCAAGGGGCTCAAGCGTTCAATGGCAAAGCGCTTGTTGCCGCCACCGTCGCGGGCAAGCAGGGAGGCCATCTGATCGCCCCAGCGCTCATACCATTCCTTACCCCGCGTGCTCGCCCACATGTAACTCAGCAGCATGATTTCGGCTGAAATTTCATCAATCGTCTCAAGCTCTTGCCCCGTAAAGCGGCCAGGCTGAGAATCGAAAAGCACCGTTGGCCCTTCGGCTGGAATATAGAGGTATGTGGCTGGGATATGTGCTTGATAGATCGCGCAATTTCGCAGCCCGCTGGCATAGCGGATTGAGTGTGGCGTGGTCAGGACGCAGGCAGCGATATCCTGGCGCCTCAGCTCTTCACGAATGCGGCCCAAGCGATAGAGACGCATCTTCGCCATGTCGATCAGCGCCTCGGTATCGGTGATCACCGTTGGCGGTGTCTTGCGCGCAGCTTCGTTTAGTGTCAGCTCGCGGTAGGCCTTGGGTTCCACGACCGGTCCTTTTTTGTGGGTATCGATTTTCGCCTTAAGTGAGGTATCGTCCATCTGCCACGTTCCTCATGGAAAACAAAATAACCGAAAACTGTTCTAGGCGGCTTTTAAAAGCTTTTTCAAATTCGTGACTTCATCGATGAGGCTTTCCGGCGCCAAGAATAAGGATGGGGTCGCGCGCCGCCATCGCTGTCTTCAGCCGCCCAGTTGGATGAAGACTTGATCGTCTTCGACTTTAACCGGGTAGGTCTTTAGATCGATGCAAACTGGCGGGCTTTTCGCCTTGCCGGTCACTATATCAAAGCGGCCCTGGTGCAGCGGACACTCGATCACCGTTCCGATCACAAGGCCGTCGGCCAGGTGCGCTTCTTCATGGGTGCACAAGCCATCGCTTGCGAAAAAGCCCTTGGGCGTGTTGTAGACCGCAAAGGTCTTGCCCTCGTGATCGAAACGGTAGACGTCTTCTTCATCAATTTTATCCGCCGCACAAACCAGGGTCCACTCACGACTCATAACTGCTAAAACTCGACTTGCATCAAGCTGCTTTTTTCTCTGAAAGCTCTGTTGTCCGGCCAAAAGCGCGCTGTAAAACGGCACGCAGGATGCGCGCGTTATTGCGGAAAAGCCCACCGTCGCGCGCGGGCACTTGATCGGCCACCGCCTTGTGCAAATCCGGCAGCTTATAGAAAGGAACGGTCGGGTAGAGATGATGTTCCACATGGTTGGCCATGTTGGCGTAGAGGAAATTCCCAAACCAATTGGTCGAAAAGGACCGGGTCGATTTTAGGATGTTTGGATTATTCTCCTCCATCTCCGCATGCTGGATGATGGTGTAGAGCTGCATGGTCACCCCGCCCACCATGCGTGGGATCGCGAGATAGAACAGCGGCCAAAGCGCGCCCGTCCAGATCGCGGCACCTGCCCCGCCGATGTAGATTGCCAGCAAGATACGGGCTTCCCACTTCAGCTTTGGCAGCTCGGAGGCAGGTGTGAATTCCAGAACGTCCTGGCGATAAAGGCCGAGCGCATTTCTGAGCATATGGGGGAAGTCGTAAAGGTATTGCCCGATGTTGGAGACCTCTAAGATCCAGCCCTTCAGTGTCACCGGTGTTTCAAAAGGCATTTGCGCATCCAACCCGCGCAGCCAGGTATAGGTGTGGTGGCGCGCATGGGCATAGCGGCGGAAATAGGGGCCTTCGAGATAGAGAACGGATGTTATATAAAGCACGCTCTCGTTCAGCCAGCGGGTCCGAAAGGCCGTACCGTGGGAACATTCGTGCGATAGCGAATAAGCTGGCACCGTCAAGATCGAGCCATAGAGGATCATCGCGGGGACTATCGCCCAAATGCCAAGTGAAAAGCTGGTATGCAGCAGAAATCCACTGCCAGCCAACAATGCAGCCCAGATCGCGAGATAGCGAAGCCCTGGCGCATCGCTGCGCTTCGTAAGCTGTTTTAGGGCTTTCTTCTCGACAACGACGCCGGAGGATTCAGCGCCTGTTGCCTTGAAGCCGCGTAAGAGATCTTCGCTCACCAGTATTAATCCCGATAGTCCGGTTCCTCGCGGTCGAGAATTTCCATGATTTCGTTCAAATGAGCCTGGGCAAAGCCTGCGGGGTAATCCAGCCACTGCTGGCAGGTCGTCTCCGCCACTTCTGGGGCGGCTACGCGAAGTTCCTTCCCCGTCATATAGGCCAGCATCAAGGTCTCGCACGCACGCTCGAAGTAGTAGAGCTCATCAAAGGCCTGGCCCAGTGTGGGGGCTGTGATC
>CAXMNO010000357.1:0-1828 GCA_964194655.1 uncultured Acidimicrobiia bacterium | reverse complement strand
GCCTCGACCATGGCCTTTTATATCCAAGTGACTTTTGTCGTGGTCTCGGGTGCTATCGGGCTCACATTTGGCGATGGCCGCTTTGCGGATCCAAGTAATCCGACGATTGATTTCCTTTTCCGTGCGTGGGTTTGGCCAACGCAGCAAGACGCCTTGATCATGGTGGCGACTGGCGTTTTGAGCGGCCTTGCGGGTTATCTCATCTCCCAGGGCTATCGCCTCGCTGAAGCAGGGCTAGTGGCACCTTTCGAGTACGTCGCGCTGCCGTTGGCCGTATTTTGGAGCGTTTTGGTTTTCAGCGATTGGCCCAATGCGCTTTCCTGGGCGGGGATTGCACTGATCGCAGGGGCTGGCCTTTATACGTTTTACCGCGAAACCGTGCGCGGGCGTAAAAACGTGCTGGAAAGACCCATGCCTCGAAATAGGTGAGCTGTTAGAAAACTAATTGGGGTTGCGTTAAAAGGATAAGCCAGATGGAGAACTAAAAGGGATAAGATCATGCTTAATCAGATGCTTGTCGGTGGGTTGTTGATCGTTGGAACTGTTATCGTCCATGCCGTTAGCCTCGAATGGACATTGAAGGCGGTGTTGGCGATTGAGCTTGAAATCCAGGCTAGGTGGCGCTCCACAGTTTTTTCCTTCACCATTCTAGCGGTCTTTTTAGCGCACATAATCGAGATATGGCTTTGGGCTTTGGTTTATCACTTCATAGAAGAAATCCCAGACTTTGAGACTGCGCTCTACTTCTCTACCTCTTGCTTTACAACCGTCGGCTTTGGCGACATTACGCTTTCGGCTGATTGGCGTTTGCTGAGTAGCTTTGAAGCTGTGAACGGAATGATTCTCTTCGGCTGGAGTACGGCTTTCATCTTTGCCGTCGTCAAACGCACGTATCAGAATATCGACGTGAAGATTTGAGTTGGTTTGATCGCCCTATCCTCGGAGTTATTTTTGATGCGTGATCCCCTTTTTTCAACTTGGCTTACGGAAAACTTGGGCCTCAAGCACCCGATCCTTTGTGGTGGCTTGATGTGGCTGGCTGATGCGCGCTATGTCGCAGCGGTAGCGCGTGCAGGTGCTGGTGGTTTCATCTCCGCGCTGACTTGTGGGAATGCGGATGCGTTACGCGCTGAAATCCGCGAGTGCCGCACCTTGGCCGATGGCAAACCTTTCGGCGTAAACCTCTATATTTCCATGCGCGGCGAGGCGAATGCGCGCCTGGAAGATCTTGTGGAGGTGGTTTGTGAGGAAAAGATCCCCTTCGTTGAGACATCTGGTGGCCATCCTGGCGAGATGCTGCCTTATTTGAAAGAGGCTGGGATTAAGGTCCTCCACAAAGTCCCAGCCGTTCGTTACGCACGTTCGGCGGCAAAGGCCGGTGTTGATGCCGTGATCCTCATTGGGGCGGAATCAGGGGGACATCCCGGCCCCTTGATGATTGGCTCGTGGGTCCAGGGGGCCGAGGCCCCTCGTGTGTTGGACGTGCCGATAATTCTGGGCGGCGGCGTTGGGACTGGCGGGCAACTGGCAGCCGCCCTTGCAATGGGATGCGAGGGTGTCCTACTTGGCACACGGATGCTTGTCGCCGATGAAATCCCGGCTCACGAGGCTTACAAGCAGAAGATAGCTGAAGGCGATGGCAGTGAATCTGTGGTTGTTAGAAAAATTCACCGCAGTCACCACCGCGTCCTTGCCAACGAGGCCACGGCGGAAATCCTTGCCTTAGAGGAACAGGGTGTCACGGAATTTGAGCCCTATGCGTCACTCGTCGCTGGCGAAACGACCCACCATGCCTACCAGACAGGCGATCTGCGTCGCGGCATGATCG
>CAXMNO010000356.1:0-11180 GCA_964194655.1 uncultured Acidimicrobiia bacterium | reverse complement strand
TAAATGAAGGGCTGCGCGCTGAAATAGAAAAGCGCCTGTCCGATCCCAAGATAAGTCAGCAGCGCAATCGCTCCCTTGGTGGCAACAAGCTCTACCGGGTCGAGGATTGGGATACGCCTGCGGCAAGGATCTTAAACGCGCGCGCTTGCGCCCTCTTCAAGCATGCGCTTAAGCGCGATAATGCGGTTATCGACATGGCCTGGGCCAACGTTTATGGCAAGGGCGACTATGTCATGGCGCATTCTCACATCCGCTCTAAGGGCAGTGTTGTTTACATGATGGATGAGGGTGAGAAGGTTGAAGATGATCCCCTAAGCGGGCTCTTTGGAATCATAGATCCACGCTTTGGACCTTGTTGCAAAATCGCAGAACACCATATGACAAATCCCTTTAGTCCTAAGTTGACCGCCGGTGCGATGATCGTGTTCCCAAGCTCGCTCGTTCACGCGGTAAACCCTTACGGTGGGGAGCGGCCGCGGATTACCTTTTCCTGGAACATCAATGAGAGAGAGCTGGAAGGCGATACCTTGGCGATGCTCGGTCAAGGCGAGGTTGGCTAGAGCACTTTTAGCAAAAGTGTGTGCGGTTTTGCGCCCGGAAAGTGCGCAATAATAAGAGCTCTAGGAAGCCTCGCGCGCGCGCCAATTTTCTTCGCCATTATTTAAGACCCAGACAACCGAACGCTTCAAGACTTTGCCGAGTGCGTCGTCAAACGCGGTAACGACCGATGAGAGTTGCTGACCATCGGCGCGGCTAACGGCTTCAAAGCGCTCAGACCCGATGATCGTGCGCTGGGGCATTTCAACGAGTTTAAGGATCATCGCGACCCGCACTTGGGCCTCGCTTTCACTGCGATAAAGGGCTGAGAATTCCCGAAGTTCGACCTTTAAGACGAAATCCGAACGCAAACCGATATTCTCACGCCCGACCGAGATGATCTTGCCGGAATTTTCGAAGGATTCGATCAAAAGCGTTTGGATCATGGAAGGCGCGCGGTCGACCCAAGCCGCGCGCGCGTAATACTCCACTTGTGTCGGGTTGTTAAGGAGGGCAATGCGCGTGGTATCGAGGCTTTTGTCGGTCACAGGCCGCTCGATCACCATCTGCCAATCGACTTGAGGCAGTTTTTCCTGAAAAGTACTTTTGGGAGTCAGTCGATAAAGGGTCTCAGGCGGTCCCTGACCAGGCAGAATTCCGCTGCAAGCTGTAAGTGGTAGAAGGCTGCCCGCAACAAGCAGCCCAAGCGCACGTCGGCGATCTTTTTGGCCTGTCATCCGTGAGTTACTCTGTTTCATAGCCTTGCTGCCTGTCACCGAAAAGAAAGCGGGCGGGATCGCGCTGTAACTCAGAGGTAATTTGACTCAATTCTCGCACGAGGCCACGCGCCTCCGTCACTAATGCGGAAAACTCATAGAGACCTGTTGCCGAAAAGTCGCGGATCGGTTCGCGGTTTTCCGCCACCAAGGCCTCGATTTCACGGAGAGTATCGTCTAGTTGCTGACCTGCCTCATCCAATGTTGCCAGCACGGTTTTGGTTTCACCGGCGAGCCCTCGGACAGTTTGATCGGCGTTGCCCGCAAGCGTTTCCAGCGCATTCAGTGCCTGCGTGGCCTCAGCCGCGACCTCACCCACAACCGCTTTGCCTGTATTGGTAAAGTCTTCGATGGCGCTTAGTGTCGAACCCGCCTGGGTAGTTAGTGCCTTACCGTCTTTCCTCAGCTCGACGGCCATCTCGTCAAGAGATGCGCTCGCCTCTCTCAAGTTCCTCATCGTGACCGCCGTATCTTTCACCAGGGTCTCGATTTCCGTGCGGTGAGCGACGAAACTTGATGTAATTTCGTCAAGATTGCGCAGAACTTGCGCGATGTTTTCGCGGTTCTCCTCGTTTAGAAGATTATTGGCGCGCGCTAGGAGGATGTTTGCACTCTCCAGCACCTTGGGTGCCCCCTCCAAGACCAGCTCAAAGGTAGACGCGCGTGAGGCCAGCACGGGATTGCCGCCATCGGGTGTTGGCTCTGGGCGCTCGCTATCTGCTTTACCAGGATGCAAAAGAACGTAGCGCCCACCGGTTAGCCCCTCTAGTTCAAGACTAGCGCTGGTATCGGCGCGTACAGGTGAATTTTCTTTCGCCACCTCAATCGTCACGCGGACATCGCCTGGGCGATCCGCATCGAGGCTAATGGTCAGAACTTCGCCGACACGTACGCCTGAGAAACGTACAGGGCTTCCCTCCTTCAAGCCGGTCACGCTGCTTTGAAAGATGATGTCGTAAGTCTCTAAGGATGTCTCAGTTTGAAATTTTCCCAGCCAAAGAATGAAACCCAGAAGGCCTAAACTAAAGATCAGGACGAAAAGTCCGACCAGAAGGTAGCTCGCGCGTGTCTCCATCCGGGCTTTCTCCTGCCTCCTCTCTACTCACAAGTGAGATGGCATGGCGGGGCTTTGCGAAGGGCTATTTGCGCTCGCATTTTGTGCCGCCCGCCCACGTGGGCCTGAAAAATACTCCTGGATCCAAGCATCTGGTTCCCTCATCAACTCGGCTATGGTCCCGACTTTAACACGTTTTTCGATCAAGACGGAAACCAGATCGCAGATCCTATGAAGCGAATCGAGGTCATGCGTCACCATCACAACTGTTAATCCCAAGGCGCTGCGCAGATCTAAAATAAGCTGATCGAATGCCGCAGCTCCTATCGGGTCGAGCCCGGCGGTGGGTTCATCCAAGAATAAAAGCTCCGCATCGAGCGCAAGGGCGCGTGCAATTCCGGCGCGCTTACGCATGCCGCCCGATAGCTCTGAGGGATACTTGTGTGCAGCTTCAGCTGGCAACCCGACCATGGAAAGTTTCATGGAGACCAGCTCTTGACGCAGGGATGGTGGGAGGTCGCTATGTTCCTTCATGGGGGTCTCGATATTTTGTGCGACGGTGAGCGAGGAAAAGAGGGCGCCATCTTGAAACAAGACGCCCCAGCGCATTTGCAGCTCCTGACGCTCACGGTCATTCAAGGCTGCTGTATCCTGGCCAAAGATCTCTATTCGCCCGGCGGTCGGTTTATTCAGGCCGACGATGGTGCGCAGCAAAACCGACTTACCCGTACCAGAGCCACCGACAAGCCCCATGATTTTACCACGGCGGACCGAAAAATCGAGATTATCGTGAACGACCTGAGAGCCGAATTGGTTTCTAAGCCCGCCCACACGAATTACGACTTCGGCGGCCTCCTTAGGGTCTGAGGCAGCCGGGGCGTGGATTTCGTGCGCGTTTCTTTTCATGACCTCTCAAAATCCGATTGTCGTGAAGAAAATGGACAACAAGGCATCCAAGACGATGACCAGGAATATCGCCTCGACCACCGCGCGGGTCGTCTGGCGGCCAACAGATTCAGCGCTCCTGGAAACCCTAAGGCCCTCAAAGCAGCCGACTATTGCGATAATCGCTGCGAAAAGTGGCGCTTTGATCATTCCCACCCAGAAATCCTGTAGCTTGGTTGCCTCCGACAACTGGCGCAAAAACTGGGTAAGAGAGAAATCGAGCGAGAAGATCACCATAACAGCTCCCCCCATAAGACCCATGATATCGGCATAGAACGTTAGCAAAGGCATTACGAGAATGAGACCAAGGACGCGCGGCAGCACCAGGACCTCCATCGGATCAAGGCCGATGGTTCGCATCGCGTCGATTTCCTCATTGACCTTCATGGTTCCGATTTGCGCTGTGAAGGCGCTGCCAGAGCGACCGGCCACGATGATTGCCGTGAGGAGAATGCCCATCTCACGAAGGACGCCGATCGCGACCAAATTGACGGTGAAGACTTGGGCGCCAAAGCGGCTCAGTTGGTCAGCCCCTTGATATGCGAGCACCAGGCCCACTAGAAAGGAAATGAGCCCAACGATGGGGAGGGCATTCAGCCCCGTTTGCTCCATCTGCGCGACGAGAGCCGTGAAACGGATGCGCCGTGGCTGGATAAAGGAGCGAAGCAGAACCACAACGGTTTGGCCGAGGAATGAGGTCAGATCGCGAGCCTCGCGCGCAGCCTCGATTGTACCACGTCCCAGGCGTTCCAGAACCGCAACGAAGCTGTTGGCGCGCGGCGGTTTCGGCGGTGGCGGCCGGTCATGGCGAGCGGCAGCCTCCAGAAGCTGAGTTGCGGCTGGGTTTGCGCCTGCAAGGATAACCTCAGCGCCCGTAGCTTCGAGGTCGCGGCGCGTCCGGTGGATGACCCAGGCACCCGCGGAATCAAGAGGCCACGTCGCTGATAGGTCAAAGACGATAGATTTCAATGTTTGCCCCGAAAGGGCGGAGAGTTCGGCAGACATGGGCCCCAGGGACCGTGTGGTCCAGGTCCCGAGAAAAGAAGCCTGAATTCCGCCATCGCTCTCGCTTAGCAGAAGCTTTGCCTGTTGCGCCATCCAAACGCTCCCGCAAAGTTTTCATTCAATAAAGACTATGCGAAAAGTATGTCTGCGCGCTAGAGCCCTTTCCCTTTAAATGGATACATTTAAAGGATAAGAAAGTGCGGATTTTCAATGATCTAGAGTAATTTTAATGAATCGGATTTCATTAAATTGCTCTAGAGGCTAGGCCCAATGGTTAAGCGCCGCGTCCTCCGCTATTAAGGGTGCAGTCGCTTTGATGGAAGAAAGCCCGTTCGAAATCGCAATGGCGGTTCATCACCACCACCATTCGGCCCGAGCAGTTGCGTATTCTAACCCACGCTTGGTGTCCAAGCGTGCGCGTACTGCTTTGAGGGCCAGAGGCTCGGCTGGAGCGGATGGAGATTGAATCTACGGCCTCCGCTGGCACACCCAAACTTTGCAGATGCTGATTCGTCTCAGGCATGCAGGGACGTGGTGGGCCTAAGGTTATGCAGCCTGCGATTAGGAGTGCTGAGCTCAGCAGAAATCCGCGGGCAATCATGGGGCTGCATTCCGGAACTCGACCCCGGCTTCAAGCATCGCGGTCTTTGCTGCTGCGAGCGATCCATCCAGGTCGATGGCGCGGCAAGCATCTTCGAAAACCACGACCTCGAAGCCTTCCGCCGCTGCGTCTTGGGCGGAAAACCCGACGCAAAAGTCGGTCGCCAAACCGCAAAGGAAAAGCTTTTTTATGCCGCGCTCGCGCAGGTAACCGCCAAGGCCCGTGGGCGTTTTGTGGTCATTCTCGAAAAAGGCCGAATAGGAGTCGATGCCCGCGTGAAAACCCTTGCGGACGATCAACTCGGCCCTTGGCAGGTCGAGATCACGGTGGAAGGCCGCACCGCTCGTGCCCTGCACACAGTGGTCCGGCCAAAGCACCTGCGTGCCATAGGGAAGCTCAATCGTCTCGAAAGGCTCTTTCCCCGGATAGGATGATGCGAAGGACGAATGGCCTGCGGGATGCCAATCTTGGGTGATTGCGATATGTTCAAAACGCTCTGCGAGCTTGTTGATCAGGGCGAAAATTTCATCACCCCCAGGTACTGCCAGCGCACCGCCCGGGCAGAAGTCGTTTTGAGGGTCAACGACCAATAAAAGCTCTTCACTCATCATCTGCTCTCTTTTGCGTTGCACAGCTAATCCCCATCCTAGCGCTTACGCGTCGGCAGGGCGAATGGAACATCTTAGCAATTTGATCGCTAAGACAACTCGATTCGTCAAGGATGGCTTTTCTCGCCTTAACTGTGCTTTGCGAATAATTCCGAGAGTTCGTGCTGATGCCAGGCGACGGCTTGTGGCCCGCGATCAGGTCCTTGGTAGCGCCCAAGCTCTTCAAGAAGCTGGAAAAATCCCCGTCCAGGGATGCCTTCGTGGCCCCTGCTGACGGCGACGGCTGCAACGAGCGGACAACCTGCTGCGTGGTCTTCGCGGATCAAGTCTTCCAACATTAAAGTGAGGCGGTGGATTCTGTGCGGCGGCGGCATTTCGAAAGTTATGGCGAGCTCATTATAGGTTACAGTATGTTTCTTGCAGGCAAAGTCGGCGAGGAGCTCGCGCAAGCGTATGAGGCTGGGTTCAGACATCGTATTAATTCCATTTAGGACGAGACGGGCAATAGCAGGTTTTCCCGTGCCCTTTCAAGGCTTGCAATCTTTTTGTTTGTAGCCATTCTGCGGATCCTCATCGCGGTTCGTCTGCTGGGAGGTTTTGTAAGGTTTAAGGCTTTTTAGCGAGCAGAGATGACAGGTTTTCAGAGATGACTGGCTTTTTGACCCTCGAAGATCTTGAGCTTTCCGGTCGCACCGTTTTGTTGCGCGTGGATTTGAATGTCCCCATGGCCGACGGGCGCGTGACGGATAAGACGCGTATCGAGCGTATCGTCCCCACATTGCGGGAGTTGCTGGCCCAGAACGCGCGTGTGGCTCTCTTGTCCCATTTCGGTCGGCCCAAGGGCGAAAAGCTGATGGAGTTCTCGCTAGAGCCGTTGGCTGAGGCGATCGAGGAAGTCTTGGGCGATATCAAAGTGGCCTTTGCGGCGGATTGCATCGGATCGGTTGCGAAATTCGTGATTAATGGCCTTGCCCCCAACTCTGTGGCTTTGCTTGAGAACCTGCGCTTTCATCCCGGTGAGGAAGCGAATGATCCGGCCTTTGCCGCGGAGTTGGCGGAACTTGGCGACATCTATGTGAACGATGCTTTTTCCGCAGGCCACCGGGCGCATGCTTCGGTGGAAGCGATCACACGTTTGCTGCCATCGGCCGCTGGTCGTTTGATGCAGACCGAGCTGAACCACCTGGGTGCCGCATTGGAAGAGCCAGAGCGTCCCCTGGCCGCTATTGTTGGTGGTGCGAAGGTCTCCACCAAACTAGAGCTGCTCTCGAACCTCGTTGCAAAGGTCGATCGCCTCATTATTGGCGGGGGCATGGCGAACACCTTCTTGAATGCTCAGGGAATAGAGGTTGGCGCGTCCCTTTGTGAGCATGAAATGGCGGATACCGCGCGCGAAATTCTCGACAAAGCCAAGGAAAGCAACTGCGAAATCTTCCTGCCGAGTGATGCCTTGGTAGCTGAAAAACCCTCCGGCGATCATCCGGTTCAAACCGTCGCTATCGACAAGGTGCCTAAAAATTCAATGATCCTCGACTGCGGGCCTGAAACAGCCGCCGAGTTGGCCGGTATATTGGAAAGCTGCAAAACATTGGTCTGGAATGGGCCGCTTGGTTTGTTTGAGGTGGCGCCCTTCGATACCGCAACCAATTTGGTGGCGAGGAAGGCGGCCGAACTCACCAAATCAGGCCGGCTTTTGACCGTCGCGGGTGGCGGGGACACGGTTGCAGCACTCGCTCATGCAGGCGTGGGGGGGGATTTTTCCTACATCTCGACGGCTGGTGGTGCGTTCTTGGAGTGGCTGGAAGGTAAGACTTTGCCTGGCGTTCAAGCGTTAGAGGATGCGGCTTAGGATCTTTTAAAGACTACGTCCCCAGGAAAGCAGGATAAAAGCACCGGCACCCGCAAAAACGCCGAGCGCCAAGTTCTTCCTCGACCAATAGAAAATTGCCAGCGTGAGAACGGCGGCGGCCAGGCGGTCGGGCAATTCCGTCTCGGCCAATGCGCCACCGGGGAAGATGATCAAGCGGGCAATCAGCCCTGCAAGCATCGCAAAGGCAACAGCGCTCACCCAGTGGAATAGCGGCTGGTCGGCTGAAAGTCTGTGAGAGAGCATGACGCCAAGGCCGCGCCAAAAATATGTGGCAAGCGCTGCGACCAATAACGCGGCGAAGGGCGTTGCGGGGTCAGAGAAAAAAGACATCATACCGGCCCTGATTTCCTACCAATTAGAAATGCAGCCGTCCCGCCGATGAGACCGGTCGCAAGGAGACCCCAGTCAGGTGACAGGTAATGAAGGGCCGGTCCTAAGATTGCGCCCAGTACAATCGCGATCGCACGAATGCGCTCGCGCAAGTCGACCATCAAAACGAGCATAAAATAGACGGGATTTAGAAAGACTAGGCCTGTTGAGATAATAACCGGAACATGGCCTGCGATGACAAAACCAAACGTCGTTGCAATGAGAGTTGCGATCCAAAGGGAGATGGCACAGCCCAGAAAGTAGGGAAGTCTTTCTTCACTTGGGAGTGTCGGACAAACGCGCATCGCCTGCGCCCAGCCAGTGACGGCAATATAGTGTGCGGCGAAGTAATAGGCCCAGAGCGGCACCGTCCGGTCACGCAAGTGCGGCATCAATACAACGGTCATGGGAAGAAGACGCGCATTGGTGAAAGCAACGGCCAATGTGATCGCAAAAAGCGAAGCACCTACCGCATAGAGTTCGGCCATGATTATTTGGCCAGGTGCCGCCCATCCCGTGGCGGTGGAAAGCACACCTTGCCAAAGGGTGAACCCCGATTCTCGCGCGAGCGAACCAAACCCGATATAGGTTGCAGTCAGGATAAGGCCTGGCATGCCAAGGGCAGCGCGAATGCCCATAAAGGCGGCCTTACTTTTCGGGCTTGCATTCATCCGACCAGCCAATGCAGTGGTGCTCTAAAGGGGAATTGTACGTGAAGGCTAAGCCGTTAGTTCAGCTTTGCAAGTCTAGAGCACGTTAATGATACCAGAATCATTGAACGTGCTCTAAACCATTGTTGTCACGCGCTTTCCGGGCGCAAAACCGCACACACTTTTGCTGAAAGCGCTCTAGCTAAGAACTCTATCGGCGGGGAGTAGGGCAATGGCTGTCGTGCCTTTGCCATGCCGGCTCTCCAAGAGGAGATCGCCGCCATGCAGACGCATGAAACCGAGGGATAAGGGGAGACCCAAGCCCGTTCCTTCGTATTGGCGTGCGAGCCTACTATCGACCTGCTCGAAAGGCGCGAAGGCCTTGTGCATGTCTTCGGCTGCAATGCCGATGCCGTTGTCGGTGATGCGAAAGGCAAAGCTGCCATCGGCCTCAAGAGATGCTTCGATCCGAATTTCGCCACCATGTGGGGTGAACTTATGCGCATTGGAGAGAAGATTGAGCAGCACCTGCTTAATCTTGCACTCATCGGCATAGAGATTGGGAAGTTGATTGGGCAAGGCGATGATGAAATTCTGTTCGGCGTTCAAGCAACGCTCGGAAATCAAACGTGCGACACTCTTCACCACGTCCCTGGGGCGGAACTCTTCTGGTGACAATTCGTGGCCACCGGATTCGATCTTGGCGATATCGAGGATGTCGTTGATTAGTTTTAGAAGATGTTGAGCACTCGAATGGATGTCGCTCGCATAACTTTTATACTTTTCGCTGCCGAGCGATCCTAGAATTTCCTGCTCCATAATTTCCGAGAACCCGATGACGGCGTTCAACGGGGTGCGGAGCTCATGGCTCATATTGGCGAGAAACTCGGTCTTAGCCCGATTTGCAAGTTCCGCTGTTTCCTTAGCGCCAATCAAGGCTTCTTCACGGTTGCGGAGAGCTGTCACATCTCCGGCTGTGCCACGAAATCCTGTGAAGGTGCCATTGCTAGGATCATATACCGGCAACCCACTGAGGCGGAGTACCTTTTCCTTCCCATTTTTATGGCGGATTTTAACCTCAAGATCCCTAAAGGGGCTACGGGCGCCTGAGGAGACGATGCGTTCGAGGGGCTCGGGTAGGTCGACGATGAGCTTTTCTAAATGGCCGCCTTCGAGTTCACGCGGATGGAAACCTAGCACTTCAGTAACCTGCTCCGACACAAAGGTAAACGCGAAGTCCCGGTCGGTCTCCCAGACCCAATCGGAAACCAGCCTGGTCACGTCTTCTAAGCGATTGCTGAGTTCGATGATCTTTTGCTGAAGCTGAACCTTGGAGCGCACAGAGTGATAGACGAAGGCACTGACATTTTCGTTCCATCCGTCGAGAGATCGTTGTTCTGGCCGGTAAACTTCCCTCTTATTGCCGATTTTTAGAGCAACTGTGGCATCTCCAATTTGGATTAATTCTGCTGTTTTGGGATGCGGTAGCAGGCCTTCTGCGGCCAAAGCGCGTTTTATGCGTTCAAATTCCGGATTAGCGTAGAGAATATTCCCGTGACTATCGACGATACAGGTCGGTGGCCCTTCCTCGAGCAATTCGTGTTGTAACTGCGCTTGGAGCTCGTCTTTCTTATGGTTTTTCGCTTTTATGGTGGCAACGCAGGGGCGGGTCTTTTCGGGCGAAGCGCCTTTGGCCTCCTCGTGATTGCTGGCAACGATAGGGAAACGGCGCACTTTTTCACGAGAGCTCATGTTAACCCCCCGTCGTGCGCGCACCGGCCCACAGCCGTTCTGTCGCGTCCTGGTAGCCGCTGTCACGCTGCCACGTTTGGAGGATTTCCGAGGCATTTTCGAGGCTCACGCTGTCGAACACTTTCGTCGCACGCGAAAGCTCGCGCGGTTTCACAGTGCCACCGTTGCCGCGGGTGAGCATAAAGATCGTGGCAAAGATCTGTTTCGGAAGCTTCAAGGCCTTGGCCACAACTGCCAGATTTTCCCCGCCATTATCATAGAGTATCCGTTGCAGATGAGGGGATTCGAGACCGCTAAGTTCACTAAAGAGCGCCTCAAATAGGGGGATTTCGCCCCGCCTCAACACCTTTATCAAATAGTCGCCGGTGACCCTTTCGCGCTTGACGATGGCCTTGGCCAACTCTCTTGGGGGAGAGTGAATTCGAGCCTCTGTGGCCTCCTCCTCTTCTTCGTGAAGCGCATTTACCGTTGCTTCCATAGCGCTGTCGAGTTCGCTTGGATGAATATCGAAGTTCTCCAGGATTTCCAGACGCAACGCGGCAGCCACCCACCAATAGAGTTTCTTTGCAAGTTCAACCGGGAGGTCGTGGCGATTGACGAGCGGATCTTGGAAAGAATCGACCCGGCGCGACTCTTCGACGAGATAAGCCATGGTGGCTTCAGAAATTCGGGCCTCTTGATTTTCAAGAAGCTGCTTGATGACGTCTTCGTCCCCGGTCTCGACCAGGGCGTCACTAACCTCCGCACCCAGGCGGCGTCGATTAACAATGGCGAGCCTATGCTGGCGTCCACGATCACGGATGATTTCAATCAAGTCCGTGTCCTTTAGAAGCTCGCTCTTCATGAGGATGGGAGCCGCAATCTCGATCTCGTCCTTGGCCAGGGTGACGATCAAATCGTGAGGCGCATTCCGGCTCTCTGCCAAGCGCTCACTCAGCATTTTGCGCACAGGCTGCTCGAAATCTTTCAGCAGCTTCTTCAGAATTTCCGAGATGAGATCGGCTTCTTGCTCA